>CAZCOZ010000006.1:18205-37439 GCA_964500555.1 uncultured Thiotrichaceae bacterium
TGGTAATGATGAGTCAGTGTCAGGTAATGGCCAGTTATCAGGTGGAGTGTGGACACCGTCTAATAGTGAGAGAGTATCTGATAACGACTCGGTACCAGGCGAAGAACCGGTGGTAGATAGTGACCGTGGCCAGGTAACAGATAATGACCCAGTACCAGCCGGTAATACAACAAACGCACTTCCAGCACCTGACGATAATGCAAAAAAACTTAAGGTGTCATGGAATGCTCCGCTGAAAAGGGAAGATAACTCTACTTTAGCGTTAGCAGAGATTGCTGAGTATCGAGTGTATTACGGAAGCAGCAAACGCGATTATAAACATGTGATTGTTATTGATGGTAATTCAACATTGCAGGTGGAGCAATCAGGTGTACCCGCAGGGAAGTATTATATTGCAGTAACGGCGGTCGATCGTGATGGACGTGAAAGCGGATATTCTCAAGAAATAACGGTTATAATTTAGTGTCTTAGCTTAAATTATAGTAGTTTTATTATATGGTTGAGTGACTGTGTAGATAAACCTTTTCTATAGCATTAAAATCCGCTAATACAGCGGATTTTTTATGTCCAAATAAGAAAACCATGGAAACAATAGTTATCATATGAATGTAGGTTTATACAGTTATCTTGGCGCAGGGCTTGCGTATAGTTTTTTAGCCGTTTTGCTGCTTTTTAGTTTGCGAGAAAGTCTTCAGGGTAAACTATTATTTATCGCTGTTTTTGTTAGCGCATGCTGGGCATTTTTTGCGGCGCAAATCTCACTTCATAATGAATCTTACCTGAGACTTTATCAGTCTTTTGAAATTCTGAGATACATTGTCTGGTACATTTTTTTGTTTAAACTATTTGATGTAGCCGCTTCAGGTTTTGAATCTTCAGAATGCCAGAAACAACAAAATAGTTATAAAAAATTCACTCGATGGGCGCTGCCATTAAGTGTCGGATTCGGCGCTCTGTTGTTGATTAATGAAGTGCTTGCGGGTGTTTTTTCTTTACCGGGTCAGTTTGTTATAGGCATAGTGGGTTCGGTGGTTTTATCACTTATTGGTCTCGCCATTGTTGAACAACTATTCCGCAATACTTCAGATCGCTATCGTTGGGCAACAAAATATTTATTTTTTGGTATAGCGGGAATTTTTGTTTTTGATTTTTATTTATACACCGATGCTCTTCTATTTAGAACCATTGACCAGAGCCTGTGGATGGCACGTGGTGTTGTGCATATGGTTGCTGTGCCTTTACTAGTGATATCTTCAGCGCGAAATAAAAACTGGTCACTTAATATATTTGTCTCCAGAGATATTGTTTTAAATACCACAGCTATTTTAGCCGGTGGGTTTTATCTATTGGCGATGGCCGCAGCAGGTTATTATTTAAGAGCATTCGGTGGAGACTGGGGAGAAATTGCGCAGGCGATGTTCTTTACTCTGGCTGTCGTGGCATTATTTGCCGTAGTAAGTTCATCATCTTTGCGTGCGCAAGCTCGCGTTTTTTTAAGTAAACATTTTTATAAAAATAAATATGATTATCGTATTGAATGGTTAAGGATTACGGAAGATTTAAACGATGACGATTATGGTGAAGACCATTATCGAACAGCTATTCAGGCCATGGCGAATATTGTTGAAGCGCGAGCAGGTTCGTTATGGCTGACTGATGGATCTGGGGAGTATCAAAATGTTGGTGTTTGGCACAGTGAGCGCAGTAGTTATAGTTTCGTAGCAGATGCAGCATTAATTCAGTTTCAGGTTAATACTGGTTTCGTTATTAATTTACGTGAAATAATAACGCATGAGCACCAGTATAAAAAATTATCATTACCTGAGTGGGTAATAGATGACAAACAGTTATGGTTAATTGTTCCGTTACACAATGTGGATAAGTTGTTGGGCTTTGTGATTTTATCAAAGCCACTTATTGAGCGATCGATTAACTGGGAAGACCGTGATTTACTTAAAACAGCAGCCAGGCAGGTAAGTAATTATCTAACTGTTTTGATGACATCGTCGCAACTCGCCGAAGCAAAACAATTTGAAGTATTTAGTCGTTTGTCTGCTTACATGGTGCATGATTTAAAAAATATAGCGAGTGAACTTGAGCTTGTTGCGATTAATGCGAAAAAACATACGGATAACCCTGAATTTATCGAAGACGCATTTGGTACGGTTGAGAATGCAGCTGATGACATCAAGCGACTACTCATGCAACTTCGTAATCGGCGGGCTGAGGAAGAGAAGAAAGTGTTGGTTGATCTGGTTGATCTGGTGCCAGAGGTCGTGAATTCGAAAAAACATCTGTTGCCTGAGCCACAAATAAAGGTGGAATCTGAGTCAGCGTGGGTACTGCTGGAAAAAGGCCGACTTTCGAATGTGCTTTCGCATCTAATAGAAAATGCGCAACAGGCCACAGTTGATGAAGGTGAAATCGTTATAACATTATCAGACGTTAAAAATATGCGTTCGATAGAAATAAAAGACAGTGGTCAGGGCATGGATGAAGCGTTTATTCGTGATCGGTTGTTTAAACCATTTGATACCACTAAAGGTAACGCTGGGATGGGAATTGGCATGCATGAAAGCCGAGAATTTATGCGTCAGTCAGGTGGTGATATCACTGTGCAGAGCAAACTCGAAAAAGGGACTATAATTACCTTACATATTCCGTCGATCTCTTCCACAGGCGACGACATAGATAACACATAAATTTAGGAATTAGAGCGTATATGGCAGGTGATAGGTTAAAGCCACTGCTGGTTGTTGAAGACAATCTCGGATTACAAAAACAGCTAAAATGGTCGTTTGAGGGCTACAAGGTTCATCTGGCAGGTGACCGTGCATCTGCTATTGGGTTATTGCAGCAGTATCGTATGCCAGTGGTCACACTGGATTTAGGATTGCCACCAGAGCCTGCAAATGCCAGCGAAGGACTGACAGCACTAAAAGAAATTCTAAAACTTGCGCCGCACACCAAAGTTATTGTGGTCACGGGTAATGATGACCGAAAAAATGCTCTGCAAGCGATTTCACTTGGTGCTTACGATTTTTATCAAAAACCGATCGAGCCAGAAGTATTAGGTTTGATCGTTGACCGCGCTTATCAGTTATATGAGCTTGAAGAAGAAAATCGGAATCTGGTATCGGATGGCGACTCACCACTAGATGGCATAATTGGTACTAGCGAACCCATGTTGGCTGCCTGCAAATTAATAGAAAGAGTCGGGCCGACCGATGTCACGTCACTTATCCTCGGTGAAAGCGGCACAGGTAAAGAACTGTTTGCCCGCGCATTGCACCGCTTAAGCTCCAGGAATGGCAAACCTTTTGTGGCACTGAACTGCGCCGCAATACCGGAAAATTTACTTGAAAGTGAGCTTTTTGGTTATGAGAAAGGTGCGTTCACCGGCGCTGTTAAGCAGACTAAAGGTAAGATTGAATCAGCAAGTGGCGGCACCCTTTTTCTTGATGAAATAGGCGATATGCCGATGTCGTTGCAGGCGAAAATGCTGCGGTTTTTACAGGAACGTGTCATTGAAAGATTAGGTGGTAGAAGTACCATAGAAATAGATGTGCGCATAATATGTGCCACACATCGTGATTTAGATTTACGAATAGAAGAAGGTGAGTTTCGCGAAGATTTGTTTTTTCGAGTCAGTGAAATTGTGATCGAAATTCCTGCATTGCGTGATCGTAGTACAGATAAGATATTACTGGCGCAAACTTTTCTGGATAAATTTAGTAAGAAAAATGGCCGCAGTTTTCGTGGTTTTGCAGAATCAGCTCGAGCAGAAATTGATGCTTATGCCTGGCCGGGCAATGTTCGCGAGTTAGAGAACCGTGTAAATCGTGCGGTCGTACTAGCTGATGGTAACCGAATACTGGCGACAGATATGGGTTTTGTAGAAGATGAAAGTGGTGAACAACCGCTAAATTTACGTGAAGCCCGAGAGCGAACAGAGCGTGAAGTTATTCAACGTGCGTTATCAGTTAGTAATAATAACGTTACTCATGCTTCTGAAGCACTGGGGATCAGTCGACCCTCACTATACAGTTTGATCAAGAAACTTGGCATGCCAGAGCCCAGGAAGTGAGTTCCAATAAAGTGAATATAGAGCAAGAGCAGAATTTATTTCCATATCATGCGTGGCGTACAGCGATTGTTTCAAGCACCTTGCTGCTGTTACTGACTTTATTTTTATATCAGCAAACATTTAGTTATCTCATTGGTATCTGGAATCAACTGGAAATGGGTGATTATGCTCATGGTTATCTGGTTTTATTGATTAGCGTTTATCTGGTTTATGACCAGCGTTCCCAGTTAAAGCAGCTAGTGCCTAATACTGAATATGTTGCCATAATAATATTAATACCAGCCGCGCTACTATGGATGGCTGCAGCACTAGTTAATGTAGAAGTGGTACAAAGTTTGGCGTTGTTAGTGCTGATAATGGCAATTGTATGGGCATCTTTTGGTTCACAAGTAAGCCGAGTACTTGCCTTTCCCGTGTTGTACATCATTTTTGCTTTACCTGTCTGGTTCCCTCTTTCGCCTGTTTTACAAAATGTGACCGCTGATGCCGTATTCTGGATGGCTCGGCTTATAGAGATACCAGCATTGCGAGAAGATAATATGATTACTCTTCCTGCGGGAAGATTATCCATTGAAGAAGCATGTAGTGGCTTGCGCTACGTGTTGGCAGCGTTGACATTGGGTACACTGTATGCCTATTTGAATTATCAAACCCTGCGCAGCAGAATAATGGTTGTGTTGGTTTTTGCGGGTGCGGCATTATTAGCAAATATTATTCGGGTATTTATTATCGTTTATCTAGCTTATGAAACGGATATGCAGCATCCGCTGATCACTGATCACCTTACCTTTGGTTGGTATATCTTTGGTGGTTTGATTTTGTTGTTGCTGGTTACAGACTTATGGCTGCATAAAGTGCAGGTTCAACCAAATGTGTCGGGTGAGGCAGTAAAGAAAAACTTAGGTTCTAGTAATAGTGGTAAAATACGGCCGATATTTTTTGTAGCTTTGGTTGCAATACTGGTTTCAGCAGCGCCATTAATGGTTATGTGGTCGGAAAGTCCGTCTCAATCAGAAAAAATATCGTATGATAATTTACTGCTGGCGATTGGTAATGAGCGGGCGATAATGGATACGGTGGATGACTGGAAACCTGTGTATCACGGTGCTGATACGTATAAAATGGTGTTTCAGGATGACCAGCACCATAAAATACATTTGTTTCTAGGTGTTTATTTAGCGCAAGGGCAAGGACATGAGCTAATTAATGATTTAAATCATATCAGTGATGATAAAATTTGGCGGCGCGGGTATCCACGAGCAAGGTTGAACAGTATTGGTGGGGAAGAGGCTTTTAAACAGCGAGCCTTTGAACAACAGGTACTCGAGCAACTGTTGGTAAAGGAAGATGGAACCAAAAGGCTTGTTTGGTACTGGTATAGGGTTGCAGGCCAAAATACTGTCAATAAATATATGGCGAAGGTCTTACAACTAAAAGGGTCGTTATCAGGGTTTAAGCGAGCATCTGTTGTTGCAATAGCAACGAAACTGGAACCTGATGTAGAGAGTGCGCGAAAAAGGCTGAATCAGTTTATTGTTGAGAGACAGTCGTCAGTTAATTTTGTAATAGATGGTGGTAATTGATGTGTTGGTAGGTTAATACCGAGTGAAGAAGTTGTTGTTCGTTTTTTATGAATTAAAGTAATTTACATCTATATTGACTAAAATATCTTGGATGTTATTGGTTTTTAGAATTTAATCTGATGGTTGAAATTGATTTTTTTGCAGTTATTTATGCCTTTGTTTGAGGTGATGAGCATAGTGTTTAAAATGGAGATAGGATGAGAGAACAATTAATATTAATTTATAGCTATTTGCATGGAATGTGGAGATATAGGTGGTCTGCATTATTTATTTCGTGTGTTATAGCATGCATTGGCTGGATGGTGATATATGCTATGCCGAATTTTTATTCGGCACGGGCCATAATGCAAGTAGATACAAAATCAGTGATGAAGCCACTCCTGGAAGGACTTGCTGTTGACTCAGAAGTAGAGGCCAATCTTAATCTTATGACGAGAGTATTGCTGAGTCGAAAAAATCTGGAGGATGTGGTTAGGCAAACGGATATGAATCTTGAAGCATATGATGATGCAGCCATGAATCGTCTTGTGCTAAACCTTGCAGGCTCAATCGTTTTAACAACGGATAAAAGAGAGAGAGGAAGGAGAAACAAAAGCAATAACATTTATGAATTAAGTTATGAAGGCAAGTCGCCAGAACTGGTTTATCAGATCGTATCAAAATTATTAAATACATTAATTGAAAATACGTTAGATTCGGCACGGACAGATACCGATGCGGCACAAAAATTTCTTGAACGGCAAATAGATGAATATGAGAACCGTTTGACCACGGCAGAACAGAAACTGGCTAAATTTAAGCAGGAAAATGTCGGTTTCATGCCTGATGAAAGGGGGGGTTATTATTCTAGATTACAGCGAGAGCAAAGTGAACTCGATGATGCAAACTCAGCATTGCGTTTAGAGCGAAGGCGACATGCAGAAATGTTGAAACAGTTGGCAGGTGAGACGCCTTTATTGGGTAACTCAGGTTACGATGCGCCTAAAACCATAAAGTTGCGAAGATATCGGGAGCAGCTTGAAGAGTTGTTGACTCGTTATCAGGAGCAGCATCCAGATGTCCTGGCGTTAAAAGCAACGATTGCAAATGTTGTGGCTAGTGATGATGTGAGCGAGGAAATTAATATTCGCGGTGGCAATAATGCCGAGTTCAATCCAGTATATCAGGAGCTGAAAGCAGAGGTGCATCGAGCTCGTGTTGAAATTGAGACGTTGAAAATAAAAGTTTTAGAAAAAATGGAAAGCGTTGAAATGCTTAAGAAGTCAGTTGATGTTCTTCCTGGCGTAGAAGCAGAGTTAGCAAAGTTAAATCGAGATTATGATATAACTCGAGATCGTTATCTTAGTCTTGTTACGCGAAGAGAATCAGCTCGTATGGCTCAGGAAGTAGGATTGAGTGGCAGTAATATTAAATTTCGCATTATTGATCCGCCTCGAGTACCACTTGGGCCAGTTGGGCCTAATCGTCCCTTGTTGTTGAGCATGGTCTTTCTTGCAGCGATTGCAGCTGGTTTAGGTTGGGGTTTTCTCCGTTATTTACTGCAACCTACTTTCATCGATTCCAATCAGCTTAGGGATAAGATTGGTCTTCCAATTTTAGGGTCGGTTGGTCTGCATTTGACCGAGCAGCATAAAAAACAGCGACGTTTTCAACTTGCTAGTGTCCTTATGGTTTTTTTACTTATGGTGATTTCATACGGCGGCGTGCTTATGTACCATGAACCAGGTAGTCGATTGATCAGTGCTATTGTATCTTTAGGTAGGTCGTGATGAGTGTAAGCAAAGAGAAAGGTGAGCCAACAACAATCGCACAGCTTGTTGAAGCGAGTCATACACATACGGCCAATGACGTTGATATGTCAAAAAATGGTGATGTGGGATCGTTTCGAAATAATAGAGAGGTGAAAATCCTCGACACTTTAATCGAAAAAAATATGCTGGTACCTGGAAGCAAATTAGGTCGGGATATTTGGGATGATTATCGAAGGGTAAAGCGACCACTGGTATCAAATGCCAGTGGCAAAAATAAGTCATTGCTTGAGCGAGGAAACGTCATCCTTGTTACTAGCTCTATACCAGGTGAGGGGAAGACGTATACATCTACTAACCTGGCTCTGTCGATATCTCAGGAAATGGATACAACAGTTTTGCTTGTTGATGGGGATGTAGCCAAACAAGGCATCAGCCGAATGCTGGGGCTTGAAAAAATGAGTGGATTGGTTGATGTTTTAGAAAGTGATGAACTGTCGATTGGTGATGTTATGTTGCGCACGGACATTCCAAACTTTAGTGTGGTATCGGCGGGTGAGCAAAGTGAATATGTAGTGGAGTTATTAGCCAGTAAACGAATGATGACACTGGTGAGTGAGATGGCTGAACGCTATAGTGATCGCATTATTATCATTGATGGACCGCCTCTTTTGCCAACACCACAGACGCAGGTTTTGGCTGGGTTGGTCGGTCAGGTTGTGTTTGTTGTCGAGGCGGGGAAAACACCGCAGACACTTGTTGAAGAAGCCCTGGGAATGATTCCAGAGGAACAGGCAACAGCTATGTTATTAAATAAAAACGAAGGCTTATCTCGCAACGGTTACTATTATGGTTACTATTATGGTTACTATGGTGCGGAAAATCCTGATAACAATTAATGGTAGTGGTTGGTAAGGAATGCTAAATAAAAATGCACTGACAGTTGATGTCGAAGACTATTTTCAGGTATCAGCATTCGCAGATACGATCAACCCAGAAGATTGGGACAGTCACCCACTACGTGTAGCCGATAATACCCGTAGGTTGCTCGATTTGTTTGATGAGTACCAGATTAAGATTACGTTTTTTGTTCTCGGTTGGGTTGCAGAACGTGAGCGTGACCTGATTTTAGAAATCATGAATCGAGGCCACGAAGTGGCCTGTCATGGTTATAGTCACCAGTTGGTTTATAACCAGAGCCCAGAGGTTTTTCGGCAGGAAACGATGCGTTCAAAGCAACTGCTGGAAGATATTATTCAGCAGCCAGTGCGAGGTTATCGCGCGGCAAGCTATTCGATTACTGAAAAATCAAAATGGGCGTTAGATATTCTCGTTGAAAGTGGTTTCGTTTACGATTCAAGTATCTTTCCAGTACGACATGATCGCTATGGAATACCGAATTCGCCAGAGCATCCATATAAATTGACGACAGCCGCGGGAAATTCGATCATTGAATTTCCTTTATCTACAGCGAAAATTTTTAAATATCGGCTACCCGTTGCGGGCGGTGGGTATTTTCGTTTATATCCATATTGGTTGAGTAAGGCTGGGCTAAAACAAATCAACCGGCAGCAAAAACCCTTTATATTTTATCTGCACCCGTGGGAAATTGATCCCGAGCAACCTAGAATTTCAGCAAGCTGGTTCTCGCGTTTCAGGCATTACAACAATCTAGATAAGTGTGAAGATAGGCTGCGATCTTTAATGAAAGATTTTCAGTTTGATACGACCTGGGAAGTATTAAAGTCGTTGAACCTGGTTCATGATTAACCACAGATAATTTTTTATCATCGTACGAAAAAAGTGAGAGTAGTAACCCTCGAATAATAGTTAGACGGGTGTCTGATGTCTGGTTATCAAATTAAATCCTACGAAATTATAAATTCAAGTGAAATAGCCAGCGAGTGGCTAGACCTACAGTTACGTGCAAATTATTCGTATTTTCAATCCTGGAGCTGGATAGGGGCCTGGCTGGATTTGGTTGTTAACGACTTGCAACCAATAGCGGTGGAAATATCGCTTGAAGGCAAGCTTGTCGGTATAGGTGTGTTTGTTTCAAGAGATATAAAAAGACGCTGCATTTTTCGTGCAAAAGCAATGTACCTTAATGAATACCCATTTGATGGTCACAATATGGTCATCGAATTTAATGGTTTGCTAATTGAAAAAAATCATGAAAAAGCTATTTATCTGGAAACAATAAATTACCTGTTAGAAAAATATGAAAAACAGGATGAGTTTTATTTTGGTGCAATATTAGAAAATTCACCGGTTGCTGATGCAGGTTTATTATCAAATAAAAAAATAAGTTGTTTTGTTCAGGAGAGCTCAAACACATGGTATGTTGATCTTTCTGTTATTTCTTCGGGTGTTGACGGTTATCTCGCTAGTTTAAGCAGGAATAGACGTGGTCAGATTCGGCGTTCAATGAAACTGTACAATCAAAATAATGCGTTGCAGATAAAAGTTGCAAGTGATGCTAAAGAAGCGTTGTTATATTTTGATCAGTTAAATACTTTGCATTCAGCCTATTGGCAATCGAAGGGGAAGACAGGTTCGTTTGCCAATCCGTTGTGGGTTCGTTTTCATCGAGCATTAATTAAACAACGCTTTAATTTTTCTGAAATTCAGCTGTTACAGATCAAAGGTTCTTCGGGTGACATAGGGTATATATACAATGTTATTCAACAAGATCATGTTTATGTCATACAAACGGGTTTTGTAAGCGAACAGGATAAACGATTGATGCCAGGGTATGTTGCTCATACATTAGCTATCGCACATAATCATGAAATAGGTATGAGAACTTACGACTTAATGCATGGGGATGTGCAATATAAACGTATTTTATGTAATGGAACGAAAAGGCTTGAATGGTTAGTTATACAGCGGAAACGATTGAAGTTTATGATCGAAAACTCTCTTGTTGAAGTTAAAAGAAAAGTAAGTCATTTATTATCACGTTAGCGTTCGAATATTAATGTGATTATAAAATGTATAAACGGAGGTTACAGTCACTTACTAAGTAGTCGTTGGGCTTCTTCTCTACCATCAAACGGTTTTTTCTGCTTGAGCAGTTGTGTCAGTATTTTTTTCCCTTGATTGCTATCTCCAGAATTTAATAAAGCGACTGCATAGTGATACTGAATTTCAAGAATATCAGGCGCTCGATCAAGTGCCTGTTTTATTAGTCTGGCACCTTTCTCTGCCTGTTTTTGTTGCACTAAAATCCATCCGTAAGTATCCAGTATGCCAGCATGGTTAGGAGCGGCGCGATATGCTTTCTCAGCGAGGGTTAGTGCCCTGGAGTCCCCAGATAAGGAATAAAGCCATGCAAGGTTATTTAGTGCAGTTATATTGTTGGGGTCCTGTTTTAAGATTGTTTCATACTCTTTGATAGCATCAATATTCCGACTTACATTTTGGTAGCTAACGGCAAGAAAGAGACGCATTGAAGTATCATCTGAGTTTTTAGATAACCAGGAAGTTAGCGGTTTGATTGCGTCATCAAATGTAGAAGTAATGCGTAATACAGAAAATAGTTTTGTAGCTAGTTCTGATGTTTGTTTATGTTCCCATGCTTTGGAATATGCGGTGCGAGCTTGCTGATGATTTTTTTTGATCATCCATATATCGCCTTCCAACATATACCCTACATCAAGATTAGGATGTGTTTTTTGTATATTTTTTGTGTAGCGGAGACTCTTCTCGTAATGCCCCTCTTTAAGCTCTACTTCAACCATGAGTATACGAGCCAATATATGATTCTCATTTTGTCGTAGTGCAGTAAGTAGATGTTTGCGTGCTTTTGCTGGCATGTTTTGGTAGAGGAATGCTTTGCCAAGTAGAACATGAGCATCTATAGAGTCCGGAGATTTTATTATTATTTTTTTAAGTGGAGAAATGGCTTCGTTATATCTGTTTTGAGTGATTAATATTTTACTATGAAGAAGTAATATTACAGCTTGTTCAGGTGCTATCTTTAATGCTTCCTGAATATAGGTATCGGCTTGTTTTACTTTTGAATTTTTCAGATAGTAATTGGCGAGAAGAATGCGGGCTTTTATTTCTTTCGGTGCGGTGGTGCGTGCTTTTTCTAACCAGGACAGCATATCATTTGTGCGATTTTGTTTAGCAGCGAGCGTTGCAAGTGCCAGCATAGGAGTGGTTCCTCCTACCTTTGACTTAACCAGGTCGGTATATAGCGCTATGGCAATATCCAGATTGCCAGCATTGCTTTCTATGCGTGCGAGGCCAACAGTAGCCTTGGGGTGGTGTTTTTGTAATTGTAATGCCTGGTTAAAATAGGTGCGTGCCTGGAAGGTATTCTTGGCTTTATCATATAAAATTCCGTTTATTACCAGAATATCGGGGTCATCCTTATTGGCTTTAAGCATTTGCTGTGCAGTTGAAATAGCTTTGTTTATTTTATTAGCACCAATGTAGGCTGCAATGCTGAGCTTTTGGGTCTCTGTTGTATCTCCACCTAGTGTTTTGATTCGTTTTATTTCATCTAATGCTTGTTGGGTATTATGATTCGCTATATAGGCCTTTGCTAATTGTTTATGTAGTTCTAAGTTCTCTGAGTTAGCTTTTATAGCGTGTTGTAATGTTTTAATGCTAGCGGTTATATTGCCTTTATTTAACTCAATTTGACTGAGTAAGATGAGTGTTGCTGGATCATTGGAGTCATCTATTTGATTGACCTGCAATACTTCCTGTGCTTGCTCAGGTTGGTTAAGGATAATATAAGTTTGGGCCAGCAGTTTTCTTGTTGCAGAATCATTAGGTCTGGTTTTAAGGTATTCGGAAAGATGAAGAGCTGCTTGTTCGTAATCGTTCAAAGAAAATTTTATTTTGCCCATTAGTTGTTGTGATAAATTATGGCCTGGGGTAATAGCAAGTACGGTGCGAAGATGCTCCTCGGCAGCGTGGTAGTCCTTTTGACTGAAGGTAATTAACCCACTGAGGTAGTTTACTTCGGGATCTTTACTGTTTCTTTTTAGCAGGGGAGTAAGTTGCATAGCAGCCTTATCAATATCTCCATTTGTAATATGCAGTCGAGCAAGATTAATACGAGCCCTTCTTCCATTTACCGTAATTATTTGAGATGGATATTGCTTAATGATGGTTGTAAGGGTGTCTTCCGCTGCAGTGAATTTGTTATTTTGTATGTCGTTTTTGGCTTGAAGCAATAGTAGATCGGCATTGTTGGGATAAAGTGATAGTGCTGTAGCTAGTGTGTCTTTCACGTGTCCATCAAGTTGCTGCGCGAACTGAAACCGGGCCGTTGCTATAAGCATATATAAAGCATCTTTTTTATATGTTTGGCCTTTACTAAGAGTGATTTTAGCTTTTTCAATATCACCTAAGCTTGCCTCTGCTAATGCTCGTAGAGCAGAAACATTTGCATTCGTATCAGCAGACCAATCATTTTTAATTTTTATTATATCTAATAGTTTTTGAGACTTATTAGAAATGAGCAGGGTGCGCGCAAGTGCGATTTGTGTTTCCTGTTGATCCCAGCCTGCCTGCTCGGCATCTTCGAATTCTTTTTCAGCACCGGCGAAGTTGCCAAACTTGAGATCGAGAGAGCCGAGTAGATAAAGTGCTTCAGCATTAGCGTTATTTTTTTTCAGGGTATTTCTAAGTTCGATGGAAGCCGCTCTAAGATCACCCCCACTCATATAGCCTTTTGCCTTTGCCAGCATTTGTTGTTCATTCATGCCGTCGCCGCAGGCAACCAGCAATAGGAGCGCTCCGGTTAGCAGGGCGCGTTCAATTAAATGAGTGAGTTTATTTAGATTTAACATGGCATTTATTGTTATTAAGTAGTTGTGATGTACAGACTTTTATTATACAGGCTAATTTTTTAATTTATAACGTGCGCTTCTTACACCTTCCATCCAGCTGCAATACTGGATAAAGTCAATCATATTGTCGGGCAGAGAAAGTCGAGGTAATGAGAATACATTCTCGCGAGATTTTTTATCATTCATGACAAAGTCAGGTGTGGTGGACACAGCACCCAGATATCCAGCCTTTTGTAGTGCTGTTATTTCTCGTTGACCAAAGTCTATTTGTCTGCCATTTGGGTAACAGAATACTTTCAGTGGATTGTTCAATTCGTTACTGATAAGTTTCCAGGATTGTTCGACTTCCTGTTCCATGGATTTTTGGCTAAGACGAGATAGAATATTATGCGAAACAGAGTGCGGTGCGAAACGAATACCCAGGTTCTCTAACTCGCGAGCGATGTCCCAACTCATTGGCTGAAAGTTTGCAGGCGGTACCGTGGGTACGGTAACACCAGCTGCGTGAGCAAGACGTTGTACTATATCTGGAATTTCTTCAGCATCGAGAATCTTGATGGCATTTTGAATGGCGCGTCGAAATTCGCGTTTATTATTGACCTCATTTTTATTGATGTTCAGTTGTTTAACAATATCACTGTCTTCAATAGATGATTTTTTTGATGATCCGATAATCCAGGAAATTTTGGCATCCCACGGCCAGACCGTTTGACCAAGCATTCCTGTTATGACGAAGAATGTGATCGGGCAATCGTATTCAAGAAAAATAGGGGCAGCAATCTGTGCTTGATCAATATAACCATCATCCATCGTGAAACAGACAGACTTTGATGGTAACGATTTATTTTCATTAACGGCTAGTACTAGCTGTTCAAGTGAGATGAAGGTGTAATTGTTTTCCTTCAAATATTCCAGGCACTGACGTAGATGATCAGCGTTCATTCCGTTTTCATCAGGAGAGTGCTTATGTTCTGCGATGCGGTGGAGCATGAATATAGGAATGCCACAGTCGAACAAGTTATGTACGATCGAGGTTATATGCTGATTGGCTAGCATAGGAACGAGTAAATTTTTTAATAAATTTTTCAAGAAAAAATCCTTATGCCTGGCTTTAAGGTAAATTTTTGACAATAAAGGGACCAATAATTTTCGTAATGAAAACCGGTATCCTTTGCCACAATTTAATTGCCAATGTAAATTTAGGGTTATCCGGGTTTAGTTTAGGTAATTCAACATCGCCCGGTAGCCAGTAGTGCCAGTATAACTGTTTTGGTTTTGCGCCCCATTGTTGTTTGAAGCGGTACGTGCCAGCACCTTTGCTGGATCGTCCGAAATCAAAATACGAGTACTGATTTTTTATGGCAAATTTTAAAACCTGCCAGTACAGCAACATGTTTATACTTAAATGGTTAACACTTTTTATAGTCGATGCCCACGGGATTTCAAGTGTATCTTTGTTGCCGATCAGGAAGGCGGCAGCAACAGCTCGTCCGTTGTGACGTATGGTGATGATCCGGCTGTTTTCGCTGAACGTCAGTAGTATGTTTTCGAAGAATGTCTCGCTATAGACGGGAGTACCTAGGTCGCGCATATTTCTGGAAAAGACCGCATAGAAATTAGCTAGGCACTCGATACCGCCAATGGTTATTTCCGTTTTTTCACGTTGTGCGCGCTTAATCTGAGAACGTAATTTTGAAGGAAAGTTGTTCCATAGGGTGTCGTTGTCTTTTGGTAATGACAGGACCATATTCACCTTATCGGTACGCGCCTCTAATGTTTCACGTGCGATGTCATCACGATACTCTATATGTCCAGTCGCTATTTTTTTTGCGAACTCATTGGCATGCTGCATCAGCTTATTCTCGATAAGCAGGCTGTCAGCGATGGCGCCACCATAATTAAAGTAAGGCATGGAAACCATGAAATCGCCGAACAGTTTACTGTTCAGTCGAACCAGTGGCAGTACACCAACGATTTTTTCATCACCATGAGCGTAGAAAAAATAACACTCATGGCCAAACACTTTCTGAATTAGTGCCTGCCATTCAGCACGATGATAAAGTGATGCAGCCGGATTCGACGTTACATATTTATTCCAGGCATTCTGCTCATCTTTCAGTAGTGAGATTGATATGGAAGCAATGTTATTTTTCTGTTCGTCATGTATTCGTACAGGTGGAAAAGGCGGTTTCTCTGTGGTTTGATCGTCATCTTTCTGTTCAGTATCAACACTGAAAAAATAACTGAAAATTTCGCTTGATAGAGAGTCCAGTTGCGTCATAATTTCTTTATTTGCACGCCCGTATTCTTTCATCACATCTAACAATGCTTCCGTTGGTTGCCCGTTACGTTTTGCTTTACCAATCTGACGAGAAGTTTTTTTGCTCAGATTCTGGTTGTCTTCCAGTTTTTCTTTTGTTTCAAGAAACTGTCGTTGAAGATCACCTAGCTTTGTTAGCTGGGTTTCAGTTACAGCCTGTGCGAATTGTTTGATTTGTGAAACTGGATTTTTTAGAATCTGCTGTTTTTGTAACTTCGACATTTCCATATACTTACATCCAGCCTGATATACGTGCCAGAAAAGCCGTTTTATCTGCTGTAACATCCTGATGCACACCGATTCGTTGCAATTTGTGTGTGTCTGTTTCAGCGGTATTCCAGCCAGTTTGTGTGGTAACTGCTATCTGGTAATTTTGTTTGACCAGATCAAAGGAGAGTGAGCTGAAATCGCCATTCGGAAAACAGAATGATTTTACTTCTTGCCCGATATTTTTTTCGATTTGTTTTTTACTGTTAATAATTTCTGCTTTGACCCGTTCGTTTGAGGTTTCTGCATTTAATCGTATGTGTCGACAGGTGTGGCTACCTATTTCAATCAATCCCGATGCCTGCATTTTTTTGACTTGCTGCCAGTTGAGTAATGATGCCTGCTGAGCATTCATTTCTTCAAGTTGTAGCGTTTCTTCAATATGTGTCAGGCGATCATGTATCTCCTGGTCGGAAAAATTTTTGGCGCTGGCAACAAGCGCAGATAATTCTTCACGGGTGGCCGGCGTTTTTGAAAATTTATAATTAGCCGGATTTTTCTGCAACCAGGCCAGGTCAGGGTGCGACCAGTATTGTTGATAGCCACGGGCAATTGTCGTGATGAGACGGGCAAGGCGTTCAGGCCAGAACATATCACGGGTGCCAATCATGTCGGATACCAGAAAGATCGTCGCTGGGATATTTAGTTCTTGTAAAATAGGAAACGCGAATTCGTAATTGTCTGCCCAGCCGTCATCAAATGTAATGGCACAGGCGTTAACGGGTAGCGGTTTATTTTCTTGCTTTAGTTGTGCCCAGTCGGACAACTTGATGATATTGAAATGCTCTTTTAGTATCGTTACATGCAGCTTGAATGTTTCTGGCGTAACGACCATGCCGGGTTCTTCTATTTTTGCGCGCTTATCATCCAGCGGCAAAATTCGATGGTACATTAAAATAAGAAGCTGAGGTCCTTTCTTAGCGCGTGAGTGTCTGCCAAAAGTAGCCGCAATATGTTGTAGGCTACGTTTAACGATATGCTTAACTGATTTGTGTTTAATTTTCTCTACCTGGCTGTTCATGCTGGTTATTTTTTGACTGGTTTACTGCTATTGTCTAATGTAATGTAGTCTATTTTAAAGTGAAAACAAACATTTATGAAAACGATATTGCATACTATCGATACTACTGGCCCGGGTGGCGCAGAAACGATATTTATTGATCTCGCAACGCGTCTGCCAAAAGATAAATACCGTGCTGTGGTTGTTATTCGAGGCAAAGGCTGGGTTTACGATGAGCTTTGTCGACGAGGCATAAAACCAATACTACTGGATGCAAAAGGGTCATTTAATTTTCGTTATTTATCCGGTCTGCGAAAAATTATTCGCGATGAATCAGTGGACTTAATTCAATCCCATCTGTTAGGTACAAATGTCTATAGTTCGTTAGTCGGTTTGCTGACGGGCAAGCCCGTGATTGCAACTTTTCATGGTGTTGTTGATATTGGTGAAAATGAGCGTCTAAAAGGCCTTAAATTTGTGGCACTCAATACAGGGGCGCGTCGAATTGTGGCTGTAACAGATAGTTTGCTTGAAGACATTATGGCACGCACAACACTGAAAAAAAATAAAATGACGGTTATCTACAACGGTATTGATACCGCGGCTTTTATACGAACACGCTCCAGCTCGCTTAGGGAGAAATATGGGTGGGACGAAAATGACATCATATTAGGTAGCCTGGGGAATATCAGGCCAGCCAAAGGTTATGATATTTTATTGCAGGCTGCGGCACTGCTAGAAAATAGCGCGCGCACCTATCGTTTTGTCATTGCGGGACAGGGTAAAGGCGAGTTATTTGATAGTCTGCTGTCACTTCGTAAAGAATTGGGGCTTGAAGATAAAGTAATATTCTTAGGTTTTACAGATGATGCGGCAGACTTTCTTGCAAGTGTCGATTTTTTCCTGTCCTCATCAATTTCAGAAGGATTACCACTTTCAGCAATACAGGCAATGGTTGCAGAGCTACCAATGATCGCAACGCGCTGTGGTGGTTATGAAGGATTAATAACAGATAGAGAGAATGGTGTGCTGACAGAGGTTGCTAATCCTGCAGCAATAGCAGAAGTGATTGAAATGCTCGCGGCAAACCCCGCGTTACAGAGTAAGTTAGGCGCAAATGCAAAAAAATATGCCATTGAAACTTATGATATACAAGTGATGCTTAATGCGTACTCACAGGAATATGAACAATTTTTCTAGAATAATCCGATCGCCCAGTAAGTAAACGTTGCTGAACGACTTAACCTCGCAAGTCCTTCAAATATTGTTTAAGTTCAAACCAGGCAGGCTTTAGATCACTAAGGCGATTGATTTCATGTCGCGTTTTGAATAACGATGGTGTTAAAAAATGACGCACTGCATTCAACTTTTCTGTAAGTGAATAGTGCGAGTCTCGTAGTGTTAAGTACAGGTTATCAACATCACCTAATAACCAGCGTAGTTTGACACCTGTTTTGTAATGAGTAATAGCGTCTGGTTGCCCGTCACACGTTAGTTGATACAGCAGCCAGGGAAAATCAACACCAGCATCAATAGCAAGTTGTAACGAACCCCAGAAGCGAGTATTGATTTCCATGAGATAAGGCGTGCCATCGGTTGCGACCTTAAATTCAACCATAGCAACACCGTGCCAGTTAGCATCAGAAAGCAGTTTTTTAGCAGGTGCTACCAGCAAAGGGTCTACCGGCGCACTTTCAGATAAAACGCTTACTCCGCCACTGGGTGGTTTTTCACGTAAGCGACGGTGGGCAAAAAAAGCGAGGGGTTTGCCGTGGTCATAGATGGCAAAAACGCCCGCGCCCTGGCCGTTGATGCATTCCTGAATCATAAAAGGGTGAGTGCTGAACTCCCAGTTATAATCAAGAATGTTTTGTGCATCGGCTACATTTTTTGCTAAACGCACAGTGGCGCGACGCCATTCTCCATCATGTAAAACCCATGACTTGTCAGGCTTTAGAATAATAGGGTAAGTGAGATCTTCAAGCTCGCAAGGCAGCTTCTCAGCGTTTTCAACGTAGCAAGTATCGGGTATTGCAATATCAAGCGATTCAGCTCTTTTCATTAACAGGTTTTTATTGGCTAAAGCCTCAATAGCATTGATATCCGGAAACGGAATTTTTACATTAGGAAATAAAGCCTGATTAAGAAGTAATAACTGAGTAGTTAACTCCGTCATCGGTAACAAAATCTCGAACCCCTGTTCGGCTGTTATTTTGCTTAAAAATTGTATGAATTGATCAGGCGTTTGTTTTGGCGAGGGGTATGTAAAATGTGAAATACTAAAGGTAGAAGCACTAGCAAGAGCAGTAGCCGTTTCTTCTGCGGTGAATACCTCGACATCCTGACGACCAAGTGAGCGAGTTACAGCGAGTGCGCTGCGCTGATTAGCATCTAAAACAAGAGTTTTTTTCATGTG
>CAZCOZ010000007.1:0-5671 GCA_964500555.1 uncultured Thiotrichaceae bacterium
GTTTAAAAAAAGTGCGTGCAGGCGCTGGTTTTTTCGGTATGCATTCTGATTATACATTAATGGCCTGTCAACATTTTGAAACATTCTGCCACAGGGGTGCGAAAAGATGCTTTTTCATAGCGGTCTGTACTAGCGAGGCGTTACCTGCGAACCGACATAACTGCCAGAAATAGCTGCGCCCTCTCCCGTTAAATTATAACTACCAAATATTCCCTGAGCATTATCACCAACAATGTTAACCGTTGAAAAACCATTCATTTCTATTGTTTGAAAACGAGAATTTGTACAACCTCTGCAGTGGCCATGCATTTCTGCAATACCTTTTGCTGTAGTGAGATCCAACGTATTTTCTAAATGCATACCCACTTTCATTTCGCCAAAATCTGTTTCAATGTTTAGATGGCTTAGCTCAATTCCTCTGCCGCCAGCTAATCCAGAAAAGTTTAATCCTGCATGAAAGGTTTGTGTACCCACCAAAGTATTTCCGCCGACTGTTAACGTAGGACTGGTCGCACTGGTACCGACATATTCGACATGACCTTTAGGCGCTAAACTCATAATATTTTGTGTTAGTTGGTCAGCACCTATTATGTGTATGTTCGGATCAAGAGAAGCAACCGCGACACCCTCTTTAGTCAAACTGTAATTACCATTCCAGCGATTCCATAGAACACCGAGGTTTGTGTCTGCTCCACTTTCTGCCAGGATTGCACTGCCTTTATCAAATACAAAACTAGACGTTGCACTGTTGCTTTCA
Organism: uncultured Thiotrichaceae bacterium; assembly: GCA_964500555.1. Lineage (GTDB taxonomy): Bacteria > Pseudomonadota > Gammaproteobacteria > SZUA-229 > SZUA-229. The sequence continues at coordinate 758 of CAZCOZ010000007.1, forward strand.
AAGTGCGCAATTTCATCACCGGTTTGTGACACGCTATTTCCCGCATCCGCTAAGTTGATAACACCGACTGCTGCTCCAGAGCTTGTATCATCACCAAAAGTAAAATCGATATTTCTCAGAACGATAGTTGGCTCAGGTGGTGTGATGACGGGAGGTGTGACAACAGGTGGTACTCCCTGAAACACACTGCCATCAAAATCAAAGGTTTCGATTTCATCGCCACTGCCATCACCACTTACTGCTGGTGATTCATCCGTTTGTATTGGCGCATCTTCACTGCTGGATGCAAATGCTGCCTGACCTTGTGCCAAGACAATTTGTCCTGCATTGGTTGTCATCGTAATTACGCCGACATTATTTTTTACATACATACCATCCTGTAATGGATTGCCTTCTTTATCAAAACAATCTGCCTGACAGATACGTGCTAGAAATCCTGTGCCACGAATACCAACTGTTGCTATGGTTGTTTTAAATTTGAAATTATCATTGTATTTACGACCCAGCACACCGGTAACCTGTCGCGCAGCACCTTTTAATAAATTAAAAAAACCACGATCGGTTTTGCTTTCTTTTAATTTTATTAAATTTGCATTTGTTAAATTCGTACTTATTAAATCCGTACTTTTTAAATCCGCACCTGCATTATTCTCTGTACTTGATTGCGCTTCTGACAACATTTCTGATGCTGCTGCAAATTTAAATTTTTCAATTTTGTATTCTGAATTTGGGTAAACAGAAATAAGACCACCATCAACTAGTCGCACTTGCATACGGCCAGCTCCCGTCACTAAAGTATCACCCTCTTCTATTGCGGCACCTCGTTTCAGATCTCTTCGGTTACCGTCAAAATCTAATGCGTAACTATCGCCGTGTTTGTAAATGACTTTGCCGATGCTTGCAAAAGAAGCATTTGAAAACAAAAGTCCGCACACCAAAAACAGTAACCCTATAGCTTGTTTGGCCGATCTTATTTTTTCATTATTTAATAAAACTCGCTGCAATAAAAACATAATTTTCTTCCTCATTCTTTTAGCTGCGCTTAAAACTCACTTTAAAAATCTACTCGTAAGGCAACTAACGTTTTCAATCGGTCATAATCAAAGAAACCTAACTTTGATGAATTTTCACTATAAGTCACTTCTGGTGTTATCCGCCAGTTTTTATTTATTTCGTAATCAACGGCTACTGTTATATTAACAAAATCGTCATCACGTGTTATTCCGCCTGTAAACGGAAACGGCCCGCCATATTTACTTTTCTGATAGCTTGCCACTCCCGACCAGATAATTTTTGCACTGGTTTTAACACGCACACCTACTCTTAAACCAAAATAATCACGCCCAATGTAATCTGCATCATCAGCTCGCTCAGCTTCGTTCCCAACATAAGCCGTCAAATGCATAATGGGCTGGTATGCGTTTGCGAAAAGATGCAACCATGTTGCGCCTGCTGATAGTTGATTGAGATCAAACAGACTGCTTTTCGGAAACCGTATTGCTGCGTACTGACCAAAAACACTTAACTGATTGGCCGCATCAACAGCATGCAACCATTGCGCATTGATGCCATATAAATTTCTGCTTGTGTTTCCGTCTAATGCAAAATTTTGTCCGATCAATGCCAGTTTATATTGATCGCGCCCGTGCATAAGATGTAAACCGAGAACGCCATCAACAATTTGTGTTGAAAATTTATCTTCATCGAATAGTTGATAAAAACGTAAATCACCACTGCCATATAATTGAAGATTGGGTTTTAGTGAATAACTAAATCGTCCGCCACCTTCTAATGTTGCCGCCGTTGAATCTTGTTCTCTGTCTTCGGGTGACGACAGTTCTATGGCCCCAGTTGGTAAGGCAATAAGTCGTGTTGACGGTGACGTATTTACGTTTGTGTCGTAACCTAAGCCTGTCGATAAATAAAATGATGTGTCTGAAGTATTGCCAAAAAGTCGATCATCTATTGCCAAAATATAACGCGACATCAGTTTTTTTGAGGCCGCTGGCATTTCAGATTTTTGAACTTTTTCAAATTCATTTTTCGCCGCTTTATTTTCGCCAATAACAAAATAGGCGCGAGCAAGTTCGGCTCGTGCCGGTGCAAAATCAGGACGCTGATCTAAGGCTCGCTCTAAAACAAAAATGGCTTCGACAGGTTCGTCTGAATCCATTGCAAGCTGGCCTAAAAAATAATCGTATTCGAATACGCCAGCATTTTCATCGGCATGAACCTGCATTAACTGGTATGCCTGTTTGACTTCGCCAGCAGCCTGTAACTCGCGCGCCTGCACCATTACTTCCTGATAACTTAATTCCTGACTACTACTGGCAAATACAGATTCAATAGAACCCACGATGCAGATGAGGCCACACAGCAGCACCCGTATTATATTTGTAAATTGTAGAATTATTCCTTTATTTTTTGTCATTTTCTTGAACGCACTTAAATATAGCAGCTCAGTAATTATAGCTCAGTCGGCAAGGGTTAATGTAATCTATGCGCTACCAGAGACCAGGCTACCGCTTAAAACTCAACCATTACCACTCCATCACAGGCTTTACTGGCGGATGGTATACATTCTTTATCCGATCTCGCCAGCGATGCCATAGTATTAATTACGGTGAAACATGCCGGTGAAGATACCGATGAAGATCATTCTTATGGTCATGCGCGTTATGAAACACTGGCGACGGTTGCAAATGATGTCACCGTACACATTGATCCTGAAGATGATGAAGCCGCTGCCAGCTGTATGGACTTGCCTGTTCGCAGCGAAATACTGGCAACCCTCAATAAAGCCTGGTCGGAACATGCCATTTTAAAAAATATTGATGATGTGACCTTGCACTATCTTGATGGCCATATTTATGTGGAAGCCTGCTTACCTCTAACGCATTTGCAACGGCTTGAGGATGCTGATGGTTTAAAGAACGAGTTCAGCCGAATCTGCTCAGGCATAGACAGTTTAGGTAAGAGTAAGCTGAATTTCTGCTAAGCGCACCACCGAGGCGCGCATAATAGGGAGAACGCACTGTTATGGCGCGAAAGTGCTCCAAAAACACCCTGCAACCACGCTATATCCGGTTTCCCTTCTTGGCACGTTTCATGCAAAATCTACCCCTGTAAAATAGTTGTAAAAAGGACCTTTGATGAGTCCTGTTTCGCATTGAGCGAAATAACAGAACTGATTAAAGGTTCTTTATTCGGCCGGCTTTAAAGCTATAGATTTTAATCCATCTGAATAAATAAAAAAAACACGTCGTGCATACAACGGATGACAACATCTGTTTGCTGTACGAATTTACTCATTCATAAATAATTAGAGGCTCAAAAAATGTCTGCAAGTGACGTTCTAAAAATGATTAAGGAACAAGACGTAAAATTCGTCGACTTCCGTTTTACTGACACACAAGGTAAGGAACAACACGTGAGTGTTCCTTCGACTGTAATTGATGAAGGCGAACTAACCGACGGTAAAATGTTTGACGGTTCTTCTATCGCTGGCTGGAAAGGAATTAATGCATCGGACATGATCCTGATGCCTGATTGCGATTCACAGGTTATCGACCCGTTCTGTGAAGAAGTCACACTTAACATTCGTTGTGATGTTATCGAACCTGCAGACATGAAAGGCTACAACCGTGACCCTCGTTCAATCGCCAAACGCGCTGAAGCATATTTAAATTCAACAGGTATCGGTGACACGGCTTACTTCGGTCCTGAAAATGAATTCTTCGTTTTTGACAGTGTGCAATGGACAGAGTCAATGGGCGAAGTCGGTTACAAAATTGGCTCGGAAGAAGCAGCCTGGTCTACTAATGAAAAATACGACGGCGGCAACATGGGACATCGTCCTGGTGTTAAAGGCGGTTACTTCCCTGTTCCTCCCGTTGATTCACTACAGGACTTACGTTCTGCAATGTGTTTAGTGATGGACGAAATGGGTGCGAAAACAGAAGTACATCATCATGAAGTGGGTACTGCTGGTCAGTGTGAAATTGGTGCGATTTTTAACACGCTTGTTCGCAAAGCTGACGAAGTTCAAATTTTCAAATATGTTGTGCATAACGTTGCACATGCTTACGGCAAAACAGCAACCTTTATGCCTAAACCTTTAGTGGGTGATAACGGTAACGGCATGCACGTTCATCAATCTATTTTTAAAGATGGCGAAAATCTTTTCTCTGGTGATTTGTACGGCGGTTTATCTCAAATGGCTTTGTACTACATCGGTGGTATTATCAAACATGCAAAAGCGCTTAATGCTTTTGCTAACTCATCAACCAATAGTTACAAACGTTTAGTGCCTGGTTTTGAAGCACCTGTAATGCTTGCATACTCTGCACGTAATCGTTCTGCTTCTATTCGTATTCCTTTCATTCCAAATCCGAAAGGTCGTCGTATTGAAGTTCGCTTTGGTGATAACACTGCGAATCCATACTTATGTTTTGCATCTATGTTGATGGCGGGTCTTGACGGTATCAAAAACAAAATTGATCCAGGTGAAGCAGCTTCAAAAGATTTGTATGACTTGCCTCCTGAAGAAGAAGCCTTGATTCCACAAGTTGCAGTATCATTTGACGAAGCATTGGCCGCACTTGATGCTGACCGTGCATTCTTAACCGAAGGCGGTGTATTTGATGATGACATGATTGATGGTTTCATCGAACTGAAGAACGAAGAAGTACAACGTTTACGTATGTCTACTCACCCATGTGAGTTTGATATGTACTACAGCGTGTAGGCTAGGCTTTCGTTCACTTGCTGTCGCGTAAGTGAACGATTTAGTTTAAAAAGCCTCGTACATATGTACGGGGCTTTTTTATTTCTTGAATAATCTTTAGCTATTTTATTAGACCGTAATCCTTAACGACATGAGCAATAGCTGCTAAGCTTTCCATTATGAAAAAA
>CAZCOZ010000007.1:5771-9114 GCA_964500555.1 uncultured Thiotrichaceae bacterium
ACAATGGTTCACGCTGGTTTATACAAAGGCCTGGATGCCGATGGTAATGTTGCTTATTCAGATGAACCCTTTGACAATGCTAAAGAGATGACCCCACCAACCATTACGGTGCTTGACCCCGTTAAAGTGGCACCAAAAAAAATCATTACCGAAAAGCCCCAGGACGAAAAATTTAACTATAAAAAATTCAGTATTAGCTCACCAACCAATCAGCAGACTATATGGAATAATCCTGCTCTCACCGTTTCACTAAGCTTAAAGCCTGCGTTAAATACGGCTGCAGGACATAAAATATGGTTATTTATGGACGGCAAACCCATTGTCAAAAACAGCAGTAGTTTAAGCTTAACCGTTGACCAGGCTGATCGCGGTGAACACCAGCTGCAGGCGCATATCAGAAATAAAGCAGGGAAAGTTATCAAACAAACAAAAGCGATTACCATTCACATTAAGAGAACGATTATTAAACGCACTGATAGTGAATAGTTAAAATCAACTTAAAGTCTAAAATCGGTTTATCTTATCTGTCATCCCCGAATGTTTTTATCGAGGATCCAGCGTCATCAGTTACTTAAACATTCTGGATTCCCGATAAAAACGTTCGGGAATAACAATTATTTTTAACCGAACACTAGCTGCGCACTATTATGGTGCGGTATAATAATCATTGTACGTGGACTGTCCATCTACAACCGTCATATAACATGCAAACTATTGATGCATATAGATAAAATTTAGTTACTTTACAAATTAAAACTGGTTCAGTTATTGCATTAGGCACACCATGGTCGCAACCGAATACAATTCTCCTCAAGCTATTATTGATAACCTGCATTCTGCCATCATGGTAATCGGGGAAAATTTACAAATTGTTTGCCTGAATCCAGCCGCAGAAATGTTGTTCCACTTCAGTAATACCCGAGCCAGTAACAAAAATATACGTGAGCTGATTATTAACCAGCACGAATTTTTTGATCGTCTTGAACGTTCTTTAATTTCAGCGCATCCCTATACCGTTTACGATGACCAACTGCATCTACATAACCATAATGTTATTGATGTCGATTACTCTGTTTCACCGCTCGAATATGTTTGTGACGGAAAATTTTTATTGCTGGAATTTATTCGCTTAAAAACAAAACAAAAACTTTCGCATGAAGACAGTGTCCTTAGCCAATACGAAGCTAGCAAAAGTCTTTTGCGTGGTTTGGCACATGAAATAAAAAATCCACTTGGTGGCATTCGTGGTGCAGCACAATTACTGGAACGGGAACTGGAAAGTGCTGAAGATAAACAATTTACTCAGATTATTATCAATGAAACTGATCGCCTAAAAAATTTACTTGATCGAATGGCCGGGCCTAAAAATATACCGACAAAAACGAACGTTAACATTCATAAAGTTCTTGAGCACGTTCGTCAGTTAGTACTCGCAGAAAATGACCAGCTTACCTTGTCCGTTGATTATGATCCCAGCATCCCAGAACTGTACGCTGACGAATCAATGCTAATACAGGTTATTTTAAATATTACGCGTAACGCTGTTACAGCGACACAGTCGATACCTTCTGATGGAAAAAAATCGAATGAAGAAAATTCATCCACAATAAAATTTACCAGTCGTGCTAATCGTAACTGCAAAATCGGAACGAAAACACATCCCTTAGTTGCAAAAATTGATATTGAAGATAATGGTGCAGGTGTAGCCGATGACTTACAGGAAAAAATATTTATGCCGATGATAACGGGCCATGCAGATGGCACCGGTTTAGGATTACCTATCGCTCAATCGTTAGTGCAACAACATAGCGGTGTAATAGAATTTTCAAGTTATCCCGGTAAAACCGTTTTTACAATTTTAATTCCTATCGACAGCCAATCAAACAGCCATCACAAATCGTCATAACGAGATACAAGAATGAATTCAGACAAAGCTTCTATAACATCAAAACAACATCTATGGATTATCGATGATGATGACTCCATCCGTTGGGTGTTGCAAAAAGCATTAGAAAGCGCAGATTTTCAAGTTACCAGTTTTGATAATGCGAATGGCATTCTTGATCGACTAAAGCAGGAAGAACCCGATGCTATTATTACAGATGTACGTATGCCAGGTATCGATGGGTTAGAGTTACTCTCACATCTTTCAAGTGACTATCCAGACTTGCCCGTCATTATAATGACCGCGCACACAGATTTGGACAGTGCTGTTTCAGCATACCAGGGTGGCGCATTTGAGTACTTACCAAAACCTTTTGATATTGATGACGCTGTCGCCATTGCACAACGTGCCTGCATTAAAAAACAAAACAACACCAATAATAATGTCGTTAATGATAAAAATTCACCAGAAATAATTGGTGCTGCACCCGCAATGCAAGAAGTTTTTCGCACTATCGGTCGTTTATCAAAATCAGTTATCAGTGTTTTAATTACAGGTGAATCCGGTACAGGAAAAGAGTTAGTTGCATTATCTCTACACAAACATAGCCCGCGCGCAAACAACGCATTTATTGCATTAAATACTGCAGCGATTCCTAAAGAATTATTAGAATCAGAATTATTCGGTCATGAAAAAGGTGCCTTCACTGGTGCACAGGCATTACGCAAAGGTCGTTTTGAACAGGCCGATGGTGGCACATTGTTTTTAGATGAAATCGGTGACATGCCAGCGGAACTACAAACCCGTTTATTGCGTGTTTTAGCTGATGGTGTTTTTTATCGCGTTGGTGGACACACACCAATAAAAGTAAATGTTCGTGTCATTGCCGCTACTCATCAAAACCTTGATGAACATGTCAAAAAAGGTTTGTTCCGTGAAGATTTATTTCATCGTTTAAATGTTATACGTATACAACTTCCGGCCTTACGCGAACGCAAAGAAGATATTCCTGCTTTGCTTAATTTGTTTTTACATCGCGCTGTAAAAGAATTGGCGATTGATGACGAGTCTGCCGAAAACAAATCTATCGACACAAAAACTATGGAATACCTAACCTCATTAAACTGGTCCGGCAATGTTCGCCAACTGAAAAACACCTGTCACTGGCTTGCAGTTATGACGTCTGGACAAACAGTACACATGTCGGACTTACCTGCTGAATTATTAAATGACAATCAAATTGACAACTCAGATAATAATGGTGACTGGAAACAGTCACTTGCTCAAAAAATACGCCAACAACTTTTAGCAGGTGAAACCGAACTGGCGTCTTTAACTATTTCTCAGGTAGAGGAAATTTTGATAAGAGCGGCATTACAAAAAACCAATGGTAGAAAAAATGACGCGGCCATCTTGCTTGGCTGGGGAAGGAATACGTTGACTAGAAAGATAAAGGAA
>CAZCOZ010000007.1:9214-19013 GCA_964500555.1 uncultured Thiotrichaceae bacterium
CAATACAATTCATAAACGCCTGCTCAACATCCTCAGCATTATAGTGCGCCTTAAATTCATCTGGAGAACCCGTATAAACTATTTTTTTGTTATGCAACACTGCCATTGTATCCGCCAACTCTTCAACATCAGCAAGCACATGCGAACTAAAAAATATTGTTGCGCCTTTTTCTTTCAATGATTTTAATTGATCCTTAAACAACACACGCGCTCTTGGATCCAGACCACTCATTGGCTCATCTAGAATAAGTAATTTTTTACCGCTTAATAAACAGGAAGCCAATCCTAATTTCTGCGTCATGCCTTTTGATAATTTATTAACAGATTCTTTCATTATTGACTTATCAAGTTCTAAACCATCTAACACATCATCAATTTTTTCCTGTGTACTATCACTTGCATGTAGGCGCAGCATATACTGTATAAAATCGTTGGCGGTTAAATGTGTTGGTGGCGAGAACCGATCCGGTAAAAAAGCAATGTCTTTTCTCGATGCGACTTGACGATGCGAACAGTTATTTATTTTTATACTGCCTTCATCAATTCCAACAAGATCTAAAATGGATTTAATTAATGTCGACTTTCCGCTTCCATTCATTCCCACTAAACCGAAAAATTCACCTTGTTTTACTTCAAGGTCAACTTTATCTAGCACGAGTTTTTTTGAATAGTGTTTAACGACTTGTTTACAATTTATGATCATATTTGTTTTACAAAAAAAAAGAGTCCCTAACGGACTCTTTTTTAATTTATTGGTTAGAGTAGTATTTTCAATACTACGACTAACTAAAAGTTTCTAAATACGGCTGCACAGTTGTCGCTTGGTGTTTGCATATTATATGTATCAACTGTCGTACCTTGACACGCTGTAATCTCTACGCCCGAACCCCAACCATCACCAATTATACCCAACTGCATTGAACCCGCGCTGGGTGTGCCATCATCGATTTTTCTATCTAACTCAGCTAATACATCTGAAGGAATCGCTCGACCAGTAAGTAACTCATGCGCATTAACCCCGGCCGTACCTGACTGCTGAAGCGCGCCACGATTTATTAACATGCCTTGACCAAACCCATTATCAGGACAAGTATCCACTCCACAATCATAGGCGTTTAAATCCACGGTCGGAGCAGTAGCCGCATCTGGATAACTACCAGTGATATATCCAGCCGCCTGTAAATGCGACCAAACTAAAGCTCGCTCCTCTGGAGAGTCAGTCCCATTGGCGTCGCCAACTAACCCATTACCATCTCCACTATTTTGTATGTTTGGCAAATTAACCGCTGCCTGAGCATAATCACCCGGAAACGCACGATACCGATCTGAAAAACTAAACCATGCCGATGTAATGCCGTCAATGTTATTGCTAAGTGAACGCACACGTGCAGTATTAATTAGCTCCTGGCCTTTTAATACGCCGCCTAACAATAAACCAATAATAACCAGGACGATTGCAATTTCAATTAAGGTAAAACCCGATTGTTTCGCGGGGCCACGATTCGACCACTTATCACAATTTAATCTTGCTGGTTGATTATTCAATTTCATGCTTTTAATTTGTACGCTATCTATTCGCATATTGCTGGTGCTCGTTGCCGGATATATTGATTCGTTACAACCATCTTTAAATCACTGTTTAAAATTTGGCTATCTATCTTTTATTTAGAGCAATTACTATACCAACAATATATAGCCCATAAAATGCAGGCTTGCAGCGTTCTCAGCTGTATTTATTGATTAATATCTGTCGATTTTTCAACACTTTGTCGCTTTTTTAACAGCTTTTGCTCAAGTGCTTCAATTTTCTGTGTTAGAAAATTTAATTCGTAGATATCGGTTATCTCATTACTACTAATTAATGCGCCAACCAAAATTTTTGCTGCTTCTAATTGCCCCATATCTTCTAACACAATTATTTTCATGTCTTTTGCCCAGTACGGAACATTTTCACCTGTGGCTTTTTCAGCCAGGGCGTCGGCGTATTTTAAGGCAAGGTCAAAGTCTTTTAGTTCGTGCTTCGCGGTAATAATGACATGCGCCAACCAACGCCAGTATTTATTCGGATTCTGATTAAATTTGTTAAACACATACTCCATCATAATTCGTTGTTTTTCTGGATTTTTCACACTGCCATACACTCTTGCTGCGACCAGCATGGGGTAATGTCCGCGGGGGTCTAGCTCAAGTATGGTGTCTAGCCATTTCGTTATTCGAGGATAATTTAGTTGATGAAAAGAAATACTAAGACCTGGTTGATTATCGAATGCCTGCAACCACAAGTTTAAAATTTTTGCTGCGGCGATGGGTTCACCTAACGAACTCATTACATACGTGCGTGTTGAAAAAGGCGCAGCCAAATCTTCTGCCTTAGCAACTACAGGGTCTTGCAGACTATGCCAAAGTAGTTGAGCGAATAGTGCTAATACCAATAGCACTTTTATTGGCATCGGAACATCGCTAACAGGTCGATCTTTATGTAGGAAGTGGTAATACATTAAGGCGTCTTTTATTGATAATAAATTCTTAGAAGTTCTTACGGTACAAATCAAATAAAGCGATAAAGGAAAGAAAGACTAAATAAATAACTGTCTGAGCGAACAATGGCAATAACACACTCCATTCCGCCGTGTTATAAGCTAGCCATGTCGTTTGTGTAAAGCGATGTAAATCCGGCAATAGCCAGGTTAAAAATTCGGTAAAACCTTCCATAAACTGTTGCGACATGGATGTATGAGTGATGATCGGATACTTGGACATCAAGAATATGGAGGTAGCAATACGGGAGGCACCATAGATAATAAACACCCCTGCCAAAGCCGACGGTACCTGGTTAAAGGTAAAGAGCATAACCAAACTTAAAGCAACGACTAAAACCAATTCAAAAAATAATGAAATAGCCCAAATAAAAACTTGCTCTGCATCAGCATAAAGAAAAAGCAAGGTAGCAAAAATAATAGAAATCAGAGCCGCGACTTGCAGATAACCGACGAGTTTACCAAGATAATAACTTGCTCGATGTATCGGCATCGCCAGGATCATTTCTAAGGTTTTATCATTTAACTCTCTTATCGTACTTGAGACTACAAATAGCGTAGTTATTACCACGGCACTCATGCGTAAAAACGCTGCCAGAATAGCAACTTGTGTTACACGGTGTTCAGTAATCGCCAGATCACCAATAAACTCAACCAGACCAAAACTTATACCAATAACTAACATTGATAACAGTAAAAGACGGTTTCTTAATGATTCGATAACCGTGAATTTAGATATTGTTAAAATTTGAGATAACATTTTGTCTATACGCTTTTTTATATGTTTTTGTCATAAGTAGCAGCCTCAATTATAGTTATTATTTGAGCAATGAGGATCTTATTCCATTGTAAAACTTATTTATTGAACAAGCATCGTTAATAACACAAAGTCAGCTTCCTTAACCTACAATATTAATATTTATAACATTCTCTAACTGCCTTAATCATAGCTTTTTCAAATGACTGCAAATATAAATACACTGCTGAAAAATGAACATCGTTTACTCGGGTTGATGTTATTCAGTTTATTAGCAGCAGTCCACCTCGGCAATAGTGATGCCATTACTAAAAGTTTTTTGATTGTACACTTTGGCTTATTTCTTCTCTGGCAACCAGTCGTTAAACAGCAATCGGCTTTTACTATAAAACAAGTTTTCGTTTTATTACTTCTTGTCTCCGCATTCACCTACTTTTTTAATTATTGGCTATATACGTTATGGTCATTACTATTACTCACCTTATTGACGGGCCACATCTTTGCTCGTGGTATTTCCCGCGCCGCATATGCACTTGCTGTTATCGTGCTTTTTTTAGAGCTTACACTTAATACCACGCCCAGTCTTTTTGGTTTAACGGCATTACAGTCTCCATTAAAATTTCCGTTCGACACAGTTTTAATGGCCTTGCCTTTATTTCTGCTGTTTTTTCCTGTTACCAATATTGTTACCAAACAGGTAGATTTTGTACGTGGCCTGCTCATTATCCTGCTCATTGTATTTATCTGTATGAGTAGCTCACTGATTAGTCTGACGACACAACAAACATACATTGAAGCACTAGCGATAAGCATTATCATCTTGAGTTTATTTTTACTGCTCACCGCATTTTTATGGACACCGCGTGCAGGTTTTGCTGGCTTCGCTCAACTGTGGGAAAAATATTTATTAAATATTGGCGGTCCTTTTGAGCAATGGATTACGCATGTTTCAACACTCGAAGCCAATACCAATTTATCACCAGAAAAATTTCTTTCCGCGGGTCTACGTTATTTGATGCAACAACACTGGGTACGCGGTGTAAGTTGGCAAGTCGGCGATGATAAAGGTATCGAAGGCGAACCATCGGCTCACACCATAAAAATTAGAGATGAAAAACTTAATTTAGAATTATACGCTTACTCCCCTGTCGGACCTTCGTTACAGTTTCATGCCAAACTGCTACTCAGCATATTAATTTTTTATTACCGTGCAAAATTACAGGAAAGACGTGTTGTTAAACAAGCTCATCTGCAGGCCATTTATGAAACGGGTTCTAAGTTGACGCATGATGTTAAAAATATTTTACAGACCACGAAAACAATGACAAACATCATCAACGATACCGATTCAGAAATGCAGGAAATAATGGAGGTAATAAAAAGGCAGATGCCTTTATTGAATCAACGCCTGAGCACAACACTCGATAAATTACGCTCACCCGTCGATGCTTCACGCCCTGAAAACATTAAAAATGGTTCCGTACTGCGCTGGTGGAATCAATTACAACTTCGCTATACTGGCCGACATATTGAATTCACCACGAATATTGAAGAAGATATTCAGATTCCGCTTGATGTTTATACAACCGTCGTCGAAAACTTATTAGACAATGCCAGGAACAAACGTAACAGAGAAATGGAGCTAACTATAACCGTTCTATTGTCTAATATTGATGACCACTTACTATTGTCGGTTTGTGATACTGGTAGCGCCATTCCAGAAAAAATTTATCCACAATTATTTACCGAAATTATTACATCGAATGATGGATTTGGTATTGGGCTGCACCAGTCTTATGAACTGGCGAAAAAACATGGTTATGATTTAAGTGTTGAGAATAATGTTGATGGGCGGGTTTGTTTTGTACTTTCATAACACTAAAATCTACCTATTAAGCGCCATACTCTGAACAGTATTTTTTTAGTCAAAAATCTCTGTCATCTGACTTTCTATGGCAAGTGCCCTGCTTCTAACATTCGACTATATACGATATAAGGTGATTCCCACGTTACTAAATCATCGTATTGTCCTGCTGTAGAATTAACACTACTAAAAATCTTATTCACAAAAGCATTACCATTACTTACTGTGTATGCAATATTTTCTCCCGCAGGATTAGCAATAACAAGATCTTCGCCTGCATTTTCACCCTGATCACTGTTTGGTGCTAGATTTGTAACAAACTCTCCACCATCTTTACCTAAAGACAAAATTATAAAAGGAGCATTATTTATTAAGGTAGTAACACTAGCATCACAAGTATCAATTTGCGTACTATCACCATCACAAATATTTATGTCCGGAGATAAACCGGCCATACCAACATCTTTCATACCTCCTCCTCCAGGTGCGGTGTATTGCGTAGTGAATGCATTTGAATTCGCCGCTGTAACACTATATCTAATTGGGCTTCTCCAAACATCAATCAACAAATTATCACGATTGTATGCACCATCTATCCCTAATGTCTTTCCTGGGACAAACCCATGTTGCAATGTGCAATTACCTCCAGTATGTACTTCTAATCCATCTCCTGTTGTTGTAGTTGGACATGGCAACCTTCCATTTGCACTAACAAAACCTAAAATAGCTATCTTAATATTTTCAAGTTGATTTTTTGTGTTTTTCCGTTGAGTGGTTTCAATTCGCTGTGTTAAGGAGCCAACAAAACTACCTAACAAGAAACCAACAACAACTAACACAACGGCAATTTCTATAAGAGTGAAACCATTTTTTCTGATCGATCTTGTTTTTAACATGCAACAACATCCATATTAGTCTCTATACAAAACACAACGTCATTACTTGCAGCTGTAACCACTGGGTATGTATCATTACCTGCATTATCAGGGAATACTCCTGCTCTCCCTTCTTCAAGATAATTATTTGTATTTAGCTTTTCATCTATCGCTTCAAGTGGTGGAGCATAACGAGATTGAATGCCTTGCTTCAAACCAGAAAAAATAACTAACGCAGCATAATCTGTACCATTATAAGTAACACAGTCCCCAGAACAAACACCACCTGTGCCACCAGGTTTAAACCGTTCAGAAACAACATAAAAAAAGTGATCTTTCCAATTTTGCCAAAGGTCAAAATATTCACCCTTATCTCCACCTGTATCATTGGTGAAATTTACATTATCTAATTCTGCAGTACTTGTTAACTCCAATGCATCGCAAAATGTATTGTCAAATATTTTGGACAAAACCATATTTGGTATTTTGATATTAGCTCTATCTACGTCATATGGTAAGCGCCCAGCAAAAGCATTGGTGAATATTCCGTTATCATCATAATCAATATTTCTACGATATTCATTGAGGTCTAAAAGAGCTGGCATAGGTAAATTGTTATTTGGATTACTATTCCCATAAGCTGCAAAACAACTTGCAATTGCTTCAGTTAAATTTACCATTCGATCATTAAATTTCGAGCCAGTAATCGTGCTTTGCATTACTTGCCAAAATTCTCTATGACTAATAGTAATTACTCTGTCATTCAATGGGTTGCTTCCACTATCAGAACCATCGTATTTTGAAACAAAATTTTCGATAATATTTTCGGTAGTCGGATCAATAGAAGCATTATTTGTAACACTATTATCATCAAGATAAGCTGAAATCAAATTAGTAATATTATTACTATAATATGAGCCACATACAACCGAACCATTACTCTCTCTCGCCTGGCCTATTACTGCATAATCTGGCGCAATAATAACTGCAACTGGACGATCATCAGGAGTCTCTCCCTGTAAAGTAACACCAATATTATTTACTATTCTAAACTGACCATAACTATCAGGATTAAGCGCCACAAATGGGCTTGTTTTATAACCAGGCGAAACTGCATATAATAAACAACTACCACTGCCATCCTTAGTTATGTCCAGCCCAAGAGTCCGCCATGGAAAATAACCTATGCCATTAGCATATGCATCACCACAACTACCATCCTGCTCACCATCTATGTCCACTGTGGTATCTCTATAATCCGGACAGGGTAATTTACCAATTTTTCCTGCTTCACCTGCTAGATACCAATTGACCTGCGCATAATCAAGCAGCGCCTGTTTTGCACGCTTAAGTGTCTTCTGTGTTTTTTCAACTTTATTTACCTTTACTTCAATTATTGAAATAGACGAAAAATAATAGCTAGAAATAATCAGAAAAATACCAAGAACAAGTGCCAGCAATGTTATGCCTTGTTGATCTTTTATAGAACAAATTGATTCTCTATACGACATCAGAAAGAAGCTTTAACAAAACCACTATTTTATAGGATCAGAAACACCTTTCGTTTCTGTCCAGGTTTGACCGGGTTTTAGCTGTACCACTTTACCATCAACATTAACCGTTACTTTATTATTTTTAATATCTGTTTTTCGAACATTAACGCTTCCTATTCTCGAACTTTTTAATGTACTTTTACCATTTAACCAAACCACACTTTTGCCATCACTTCTCGTCACATAACCAGAAACTTTTACTTTTTTATTTTTTGTTTTTTTCTTAACTGTACGTTTCGCAGGTGCTACTACATGTTTGCCAAAACGCACTGCGTCAATTTTTGCTCGTTGTTTTTTGGTGGTGAATAAGTTTTTAAGGTCTGACTCGATATATTCTGCGTGTGACACGGGAACAAGACTAAGAAACAATACGGCACTCATCAATATTTTTAATAGTATTCTAACTTGCATTTTTCCGCCCCTGATTCGCTCTTGTTCCTCTAAAGGTATACCAGCCAAGTTCGCAGAATGCTTTCATACTGTTGTTAACATCAACGATTTTTTTATTTATTTTTACGATATCACAGCTATCAACAGCAAAGAGGCCATTTGCGCTACGTAAATCATTAAGTAATGCAAACAAATCACCCTCATGCGCCATGTTTATATCTAAGGTCATTACACTTTTATAAACGTCTATGCCGTGAAATTCTGTTTTTATATTATCTTCAATTAACGGTTTCTGTGACGAGATACTGTATTTTACTGATGGCATACCGCGCCTTCTTGCTGTTTCCTGTATGGTTTCAAACCAGCTTAAACGATTTTCTGAACCAACGATTCCTCGATTAACCAATCTTACAAAACTTGTTTCAAAGGAATCTATAATTTGATTTTTTTCTACTGAGTTGTTTATTTTTGCTTGCCAAATTCGCATTGCTCGTTTCGCCGCTTGCTCATCCTGATTTACACCGTCCATATAATAATGAGAAGCGGATACAAGAATAATGCTAAGCACTGACATTACAGTGAACACGCTTAACGCGCGAGTCATTGTTGGCGTTAAACGATCAAACATGATTATTGCCCTGCATGACAATCTCTAGCGAAAACGCGCCCGAATTATCTTTACTCTTAGACAAACTCACATTAATGCCCGACTCTGTGGAAAATTTACTTTCCGAACGTAAATCAACAGGCATTGATAAGACGGTTACGCTTTCAATCCGGGGATTAGATTTAAGCGTATCAATTATTGACTGTATTTGATCAATCGATTCACGGTAACTGCTTTCAGAAACATTAATGCGGCCGACTAACAGCGCATTATGTTTTATTGGTTCTTTCGTTGTGAAATTGATTTTTTTAGATGCTCGATTTGACTGCCTGTTTTTTTCATCGACATTCATCGCCTTCCATTCAATTTTATCTATTGATACTAATTCTGGCGTGACATTACTTAAAGTATTACTTATGCTAACTAAAAAATCTAAGGGTGACGTTTTGCTATTATTTTTTATTCTGTCCGCTAAATCAACAGCCGCATTCATCACACCTGCATTTTGAAATACTTCTTCAAATTTTTTAAATTTATTTGAATATAATGACTTATAATTTATTTCTTCTTTTTTCAGCAATCCAATCGACTTTTCAAACTCCAATGCACTTGAAATATTTGACTGCGTCATTAAAATCCCTGCAATCATAATAAATAAACTTGCAGCATACAAAGCCATCACAGCCAGTTTATTATGATGCCGCTTAAATATTTCTTTCGAACCATAATGACCAGGAAAAATCTTTGGGGAAATACATAAATAAGCAAACAAGCCATCTGAAAACTTCTCACTAATTCCTGTGATTGCTAACTTATTTTTAATTTTTGATATTTGATGAATGCTTACTTTTCTTACTTCAGTTGCTTTAAATGATTTTTCTAGCGAAAGCAGCTGCTCATCACCACCTATTATGTGTAAATCCAGCACTTCATTTTTATCAATATATCCTTGTGCACGTAAAAATTCGATGGTGCGCTCAACTTCTGGCGCGGCAAGATCACCAATATTTGAAACATCATTTATATCCTGATTAACAATAGACTGTCGGCTCGCCACTAACTTACCGTCTCTAAATAAGGTTTGTCTGACATTACTGTTTACTTGTTGACTAACCAGTAACACCGCCCCATTAGTTGCGTCTATTGTTTTAAGAATTTTTTTACTCAGTAATGGTAGTGTTAAAATGCCTGATAAAGGCACTTCACACTCATCAAG
>CAZCOZ010000007.1:19113-26013 GCA_964500555.1 uncultured Thiotrichaceae bacterium
GCAAGGCCCACATCCGTTGGTTCAAACGAACTGCTACCGATCAGTTCATTACCTTTCCAGTGCATAACTGTAAGACGATAACCCGTAAAATAAAATAGACGCTTCATGGCTATAATGTGACTCCTGCAACCGCATCATAAACAGGGCCTAACACTGCCATCATTATCCACATCATTATGCCGCCGAGAAAAACGGTTAGTACCGGCAAAATTGTGGGTTCAATTTTTTCAATTGATTCTTTTACTTCACGGTTATAAAAGTAGCTAACGTTTAGTAAAGCCTCATCCATCGCTCCGGTATCTTCACCTACTTTTAACATACGAACAATCAGCGAAGGAAATACACCAACTGCTTCAAAACTTTTACTAATGATGATGCCTTCAGAAATATTTTTTCTTGCCATATTAATGGATTTCTCCAGCACTAAATTATCCATCATACCTTCTGATATTTTTAACGCATCTAGCACGGTAATTCCCGAGCTGTACATCATTGCAAAATAGTTTGCAAAACGCGCTAATTTTATCTTCGTAGACAACGGCCCAAATATCCATATTTTTAGTTTTAAGTCATCAATGTAATATTTAAATTTTTCATTCGTTTTCGTAAAAAATTTTATTGTTGCAATAAAACCGATTGGTAAACTGAAAATTAAATACCAGTAGTTAACAAAGACATTTGAAATATCCATCAGTATTTTTGTATGTAGCGGAATTTCTGCACCTATATTTTTAATGAAGGGCAATAACTGTGGCATCAAATACATCATTAAAAATGTTACTACCATTAAAACAATGACGGTAACGATAATCGGATAAATCATTATTTTTTTTGTTTGTGAAATTAACTCATCCTGCCAGCGTATGGTTTCAGCTAAATCTTTTAACACTTCTGCCAGAAGCCCTGTCTCTTCACCAACTCGCACCAGGGTGACATAAACTTTGTCAAAAATAGCAGGGTGCTCTGCCAAAGCTAATGACAATGTTAGGCCACCTTCTATATCATCAATAACTGTTTGCAATACATCGGTGAAATTACTGTAATCAAGACTATCACGTATATCTTTTAAGCTATCGATTAAGGGTACGCCTGATTTTATTAGCTGCTCAATATGAAATGTGAAATTGATTAGCTCACGTCGGCTTATACTTTTATTACTGAAGGATATTTTTGCTGATTTCTTGTGCTCTTTATAACTTAGTAAATCAAACCCCATACTGCTAAGGCGTTTTTCAAGTTCCATGGGATTACTTGCCACCATGGTGTCACTTCTTTTTTTGCCAACGGCATCGATGGTTTTGAATTTATAATCTGGCATGATTTAATCTGCTGTCATTACTCTGCGCTTATGCCATTTGCTGCGTTAAATCAATAACACGTGAGACTTCTGTTAGCGATGTTTTACCTTCAAGCACGCAGCGTATTGCATCATCGGCTAGCGTTTTATAGCCAGTTAATTTTGCTACTGCTTTCAACTCCCCTAGCGTTGCTCGTTTTGCAATTTGTTCATCTAATTCGTTATTGATACGCAGCGCTTCGATGATTGCTACACGTCCTTTGTAACCCGTATTTTCACAATGGCTACAACCTTTTGGTTCATAAATAAGATGTTCGCTGGTTTCAATTTCCAAATCTAATAACTTACTTTCTATTTCACTTGGTTTCTTTTCTGTTTTACAGTGCTCACATAATAAGCGCACCAGGCGCTGGCTAATCACACCGATAATATTTCCCGTCATAATATCGGGCAACACACCTATGTCGAGTAAGCGAGGAAATGTGCCAATAGCCGAGTTTGTATGCAGCGTTGATAGTACCTGGTGCCCTGTCATCGCAGCACGGAAAGCCATCTCGGCTGTATCTTCATCACGAATTTCACCGATTAGAATTATATCGGGATCCTGTCGCATCATGGAACGAATTCCGTTCGCAAAATCCATTCTTGCAACTTCGTTTACCGATGTCTGTCGGATCATATCCATTGGATACTCAACAGGATCTTCCAGCGTCATGATATTAACCTGCTCTGATTTCACATGGTTTAGCAGGGAATAAAGTGTGGTCGTCTTGCCACTACCCGTTGGGCCAGTGACCAGAATGATTCCTTCCGGTCTTGCCATCATCATTTTTAAATCGTTAAGCGTGTCTTCGTGAATACCGAGTTTGTCTATTGGTACAATGCCTTTTGCTCGATCGAGCACACGTAGAACAATATTTTCACCGTGTGTTGTCGGCTGTGCAGATACACGAAAATCAACACGGTAACCCTGCACCTGCAAACTTAGGCGCCCGTCCTGAGGAATACGCGTTTCTGCAATATTCATCTTACACATTACTTTTAAACGCACGACAATGGCTGACCAATAATCTTTATGCAAACTACGAATTTGTCTTAGCACGCCATCAATACGATAACGTAAACGTAAAAATCCTTCTTCTGGTTCGAAATGAATATCTGACGCACCGCGCTTAACTGCATCCGCTAAAATCGCATCAACTAAACGAATCAGTGGTTGACTATATTCATCCTGATTTGCATCAAGGCTTTGATAATCAATTTCACCGGTTTCTATTTCACGCAGAATACCGTCTACCGATAATTCATAACCATAAAACTGGTCGATTGCTTTTTTAATTTCACTTTCGCCAGCAACCATTGGCAATACTTCAATGGTGCGACCAACGACGGCATGTACTCGATCAAGGATTGTTAAGTCAGACGCATCTTTCATCGCAATTCTTAAGCGATGGTCGGATTCTTCAAAACTGACTGGCACGATGGTGTATCGCTCTGCAATTTCTTTATCAATTAAATCAAGCGCGGACTTATCAGGTACAACACTGGCCAGGTCAACACTGGCAATTCCCAGGACCTGACTTAACACATCACGCATTACTGATTCAGATACGAACCCCAAAGCAACCAGTATCTCGCCCAGCACACCCCCTTTTTTCTTTTGTTCGGTCAGCGCAATGTCTAACTGGTCAACAGAAATTAAACCCTTGCTTAATAGCTGCTGACCTATTTTTGCTTTATCAATATTTGTATTAGGTGCATTCATTATTTACAAACCCGATAATTCATCAACACGTTTTTCAACTGTTTCACGTGAAAAGTTAACCTGTTTATTTTTTGCTTTTAATAAACTGTCTTTATAAAATTTGATTGCCTGTTGCTGCTGACCAAGCTGATCTAAACTTACTGCAAGATTAAATATGTAATCAGCATTCTCATTCTCCTGTTGCCAGGCCTTAAAGTAGGACTGCTGAGCTGCTGACCATTTATTTTGCTGCGCATACACATTACCAAGTTCAAAATTTAATTGTGCCACATCAGGTGTTTTTTCAAGCATAGATACTAAATATTTTTCGCTCAACTTTGGTGAGACATCTTCACTACGCAAATTTGTTAACGCAGCAATCGCTAATGGATCATTTGGATCCAGTTTTAACAAATTTCTATAGCGTTTTTTTGCAGTAATGCTATCTTTTTCTATTATCGCTATTGCTCCCAGACCAAGTAAGGCGTCTCGGTTATCGTCTTCAACTAATACAACTTCCTGATAAAGTTGTTTTGCTTTTGCATAATTTGCACTTTCGTACGCTGCCCAGGCTGTGCCAAGTTTTTCACCGATAACATCCGCCTGTTTAGTTTTTTCTATTAGCAGTAGGCGCGCCTTGTTTTTCGTAAGTCGATTTTTTTCAAACGATCTAGCTTGTGTGTCTCTTTGTGGTCTTTTTTCCTGCCTGGGGAAGATCTCGTCAACAGCGATGACCACCACTTTTTTCTCTATTTTTATATCGCTATTGGCTGTTAAATTATCTATTATTTCCGTTTTTTCTGGCGGGCGCTGCCTGTTCGTTTTTGATTCCATTCTCATCATTGCCGTTCGATGTTTTGACTCCAGGCTATTAATTTCTTCCTGCAAATTAAAATAATAATAAACTCCGCCCAAACCAAGAATCAACAAACTCGCCACTGTAGTGCCAATAGCAAAAAGTCGTTTTCTTTTTTTCTCTGCTGAATTTGTTTTATAGATTAGCAATGACAGCGCATCACCCGATACCGAGTGTCTCGCTTCATTAACAATAGGGTTTGTGCTTTGTGTTACTGCTGTGACTGGTTCGTCATCCAGTGTTAACTCTTCACTAGAGGGTTTTTCTATGTCCGTTACTTTTTCACCCGCTTTTTCAACTACTGTTTCAATCTCACTACCACTAGTCTCACTACTATTTGAGTCAGTCGGGACACTATTTTCAATTTCTTCCAGGCTTAAATCATCTGTAGTTTCTGACACGGCCTGCACGTCATCGGTAACATTGGCTGAATCACTATTATTCTCGGATAATTTTTTCTTATCCTCTGCTGCTTTTTTTAGCGCATCGAGTAGTAGGCTCATGATCGTTTCCTGTTAAGCCTAGTTCTCATCAAGTCGTTTTGATGTTTCCTTACCAAGATCTTCAAGCAAATATTTTTTATAATCTGCCAGATCACCATCAAGACTTGCATCTTCAATAACCACAGGTCGTATAAATATTACCAGTTCTGTTTTAATGTACTCATCTTCGTTATATGAAAACAGGCCTCCGACTATTGGCAAACTCGACAAACCTGGTATACCACGGCTCGCTTTATTTATTTGATCCTGCATTAAACCACCGATTATGGCAGTCTCTTTATTTTCAATTTTTAACATGGTTTCGATTTCACGAACCTGTATCACTGGAATTTGGCTAGTTACTCCAGCAGTAGCAAGAGTAGGATTAGGATCATTAATAAAACGAATGATTCGGGATATAGTGGGCCGCACATTTAAGGTAACAGTTTTATTACCATCAATATACGGTGTCACTGCCATAACAAAACCGATAGGAACCGAATTAATATCTGTATCAACGGTTATTATTGGGGCAGAATTTGTGGTGCCCGCAGTCACCGTCACTTCAGTTGTAAAATACACCTCGTTATCGACCACTTTTAAAATGGCGGTTTGATTATTAAGTGCCATCACTTTAGGGCTGGACAATACTTTTACATCCCCAAAAGTCTCCAGGGCTTTTAACGTGATATTAAGTGGGTTACCACTAACACTACCTGCATTTATTATTTGAAAAAACGGCGATGCGCCTAAACTACCACCAAGAATATTTTGTGAAGCTCCATTGGTTGTTACGGTTTGTCCGCCAACAACTGTCGATTCACTCACTAACGACCAGTCAATACCCGCCTGATATTTATCACTCAGCCTAACTTCTGCAATGGTGGCTTCGATCAATACCTGACGTTCAACACTACCAACAACTTCATCAATAAAGTTTTTAACTGTTTTATGTTGTTTCGATGTTGCACGTACGGCAACAATGCCGCTTTCTCGATTAACGATAATTTTGTTACCCGTTATTATTCGAGAGCCCGAGCTTTGCTTAACTTCTTCATCGAGTATGGCCGCAATGTTTATCGTGATAGACGACCAGAACTCATTGACGCTTTCAATTTCAATTTCTGATTTAGCTTTATTGTCCGCCCCTGAACCCGCACTACCGCCGCCGCTACTGAGGCCTGATGCTGTTGCACCAATCTCTGTTGAGATACTCACTGTACCTCTACTCGAACGATCAATATTTAAATAATCAACATGGTAAATATGCAGATAAGGTTTATCTGCCATCACTTTAATGGTGTCGCCTTCTAGAAAATAAACAATGTCTGTATGTGAAGCTATACGCTCAAGAATTTTGGGCAAGGTCTGATTAATCGCGTTCATGGTAATCTTGCCAGAGATATTGTTATCGATATCCAAATTCATATCGGCATCTCTCGCCATTGAAAACAGTAATTCGCGAATCGGAACCTGATTCACCACGACGGTATAAGTTTCTAATTTTTCGCGCTTGCCTGGTCGTGGCAAACTGGGTACCTGACTAACGGTTTTAGGAATACTGCCTTTATCAATCTTACTTGATTTAATATGGCCTTGCGAAGGCGTTGGTGGGTTGGTTGCACCGCAGGCAACAACAAACAATGTTAATGCGCTAATGACACCAGCTTGTACAAATTGGCTCCGCAATAATCGAATTTTTATGTTTTTTATTATCATTCTTTATCCAGTTGCATAATCAAATCTATCCGTGATTAATTTCTGTGATTAATTTGCTTTCATTCAAACGAAAGCCTTAGTGGTACAGAGCGTTTTCTTTTTTCAATATGCTAATGCGACGTAAGTATGGCTTGCTCGCTCGGATTGATGATGGCAAAGAATTCAACATATCAATCGCCTCTCCCTGTGTAGCAAAATCATTATAAAAAACGTTATACCAGTTATGTCCGTTTATTACTGTTTCATAGATGTAAATCTTATTAAAATCAAGCATTTCAGAACCTTCTGCGAGGAAGGATTCTATTCTGTCCGCATCACTGATGTGTGCCATAAATAATTGAATACTAAAATGTTCATCCACCGCATCAACTAACCATTGTTGCGTATCTTCAAGCCTTTCATCTGTCAAACCTGAGGTATTAATGAATACCTCCTCTGCTGAAACTTGCCTGGTTTCTGAGAGTCTAGCTTCTGAGAACCCGGCTTCTGAAAATGTTGGTGATACTGAATTTTTTTCAACAATATTTTTACTTGCTGCGTCTATTTTCACCGTTTCGATTATTGCTTTCTCTTTTACTTCTGACTCTTCCTTAATCTCAACGCCTGCCGCCATATTTTCTATAGATTTCTCTATAGACTTTTGTTGTCCAATAAAAATCCCTATCGCTAAGGTACTAAGCAATAAAACCAAACCACCAATCGCTAAATAGATTTTTTTATTACCAACTTGCTTAAACTCACTATCTTGTGCTGCAGATTTAATATGTGAGGAACTTATCGTATGGTTTCCCTCAGAGTAAGC
>CAZCOZ010000007.1:26113-35001 GCA_964500555.1 uncultured Thiotrichaceae bacterium
AAACTGGGGTTTGCGATATAGACCACATCGACTTCATCGGCCAGCCGCACTTCTAACATGCGGCATAACATGGTTTTACCGCTGCCGACTTCACCAACAACTTTTATTATTCCTTCACCACTTTTAATTGCGTAAACCAATGCTTCTAACGCAGCGCCGCGCTGACTGCCTTCGTAGAACAAGCTGGTGTCCGGCGTTATTTTAAACGGCGGTCTCGCTAAACCAAAGTGTTCCTGGTACATTTAGTGCGCTCTCATTTAGTGCGACCCTAACTTCTGCACACGACTGTATAAAGTAGTTCGATTTATTTTCAATGCTTTTGCCGCTTTGCTAACATTATTGCCATTCATTTCCAGTGCAATGCGAATGCATCGGCTTTCAATTTCATCGACAAGTTCGTCCAGATCAAATTCATCGTCTTTAATTTTTTGAGCGATCATTTCGTCACTAACTGCCGTCGCAGTTTCTGCCAGGGATGTCGCCGACAACTGTGTTTCAAATTCTGCACCCAAACGTTCTTTCGTTATACTCTGACCTGGATATTTTGTACCTAAACGAATAACGATATTTCTTAATTCACGCACGTTACCGGGATAATCATATTGGTGCCAGAGTTCACGTGCTTCGTCATCTAATACAAACGGTGGAACGGTATCTGCATACGCTTCTATAAACGTATTTAATAATAAGAAAACATCATCTCCACGTAAACTTAGCGCAGGCAGTTTTATATTTAAAATACTTAAGCGATGGTACAAATCATTTCTAAAATTACCATTGCTAACTTCTTCACTTATGATTTTGTTCGTTGCAGCAATAATTCGTGCTTCTGATTTTAATTCTTTAGTTTCCCCAATTCGAAAAAACTCACCACTTTCTAAAACACGTAATAACTTGCCCTGCAAACTCAACGGCAACTCACCGATTTCATCCAGTACTAAGGTACCCTTTCCGGCTTCAATAAAAAACCCTTTATGCTCTTGCGTCGCGCCTGTGAATGCGCCCTTTGCATGTCCGAACAACTGTGCTTCCAGTAAATCGGGAGCGATAGCTGCACAGTTTATTGCCAGATAAGGTTCATTTTTACGTGAACTTTTTTCATGCAATTCACGAGCAACAAGTTCTTTGCCTGTACCAGAAGGTCCTTCGATTAAAACGGGGAATGGTGAATTTGCAAACTGCTCAATCTGGTCTTTGACCATTTGTATAGCAACACTGTCACCGATAATGGAAATCGGGTTTTCCTGTTCGCGCTGTTGATCAATTTCATTTAGACGTTGATGATGTCGCAATCGTGTCAGCAATAACTCCGGGTCTGCTGGTTTCGCAATAAAATCAACCGCGCCGATCGTTAAAGCATGTTGAATATTTACATCATTATCCTGACCCGACAATACCAGCACTTTCATGTTCGGTTGCAAAGATAATAGCTTACGAATTAATTCAAAACCTTCGTCCGGTTTATGTGGATAAGGTGGTAGACCTAAATCAATTAAAGCGATACTGGGTAAGTCGTCCGCCTGTTTTATTTTTTCCAGCGCCTGCTGACGTGAATCGGCGGTGATGAGCTTATATTGCTTACGCAAAATAAAACCTAAGCCTTCGAGTATCAACGGATCGTCATCCACCAACAATAAGGTTGCTGCTGATTTCACGTCTAATTTAGTAGTTGGACTTTTTTTCGCTTCATTTTCTGGCATCGATTTCCCCAAAAATTATTGGATGCATTTATCTCTCCTTATATAGCAGAAATACAGCCAAGTTTTACTCTACTTGCTAGAAAAAACTGGATGAAAATAAAACTAAATTTTAGTTTAAGCGATGTAGAACAATAAAATGCGTGTTTAAATATACTTTATGTTCAATATTGTACTTTTTCAACCAGAAATCCCTCCCAATACCGGCAACATTATTCGACTTTGTGCAAACACGGGGTGCCATTTACATTTAATCGAACCATTGGGTTTTAAACTGGATGATAAACAACTACGACGCGCAGGTTTGGACTACCATGAGTGGGCAAATATCAGGACGTATAAAAGTCTCAATGAATTATTATCCGAAAAGTCGGTTGAGGAATCGGGTGAAAAATTAAGCGCACAGCCCGCGCTCTATGCGTTATCAACCAAAGGCACGAAACACTATCATCAGGCGTGTTTTAAACCTGGCGATTATCTTGTTTTTGGGCCTGAAACCCGAGGCTTACCTGAAGCGTATCTCGCCGACCTTAAGACAGAACAGGTCTTACGTTTACCGATGCTGGCGCACAGTCGTAGTTTAAATCTATCTAATACGGTGGCAATTGTGACATACGAAGCCTTAAGACAAAATAATTTTTCGTCGTTTAAATAGCTTACATGACTGATCTGACATTAATGTTGGTTTAACTTCCAGTCACAAACAACAAAGTCAAAAGTTTGAACCACAGAGACGCGGAAACGCAGAGTTTTTAATTTTTTTAAAGTCGCTCTTGCGAAGATTTTCGGTTTAGTAGAGTTTTCACCGCTTCATCTATCGGTAGGTTTTCATAAATAACCCGATAAACCTGCTCTGAAATAGGTGTATCAACATTGTATTTTCGCGCCAGATTAACCACTTCTTTTGCGGTTTTAATGCCTTCGATTGCCTGCCCTATTTCTGCCTGCACCTGCTCAATATTTAGGCCTTTGGCCATTAACAAACCGGTACGTCGATTTCGTGACTGGTCATCGGTGCAGGTTAAAATCAAATCGCCCATACCCGCCAAACCCATAAAAGTTTCGCGCTTACCACCCATGGCCTCGCCCAAACGCATCATTTCAGCTAAACCACGGGTTATTAATGCAGCGCGAGTATTTGCACCAAAACCCAGACCATCGGCAGCACCTGCGGCTATGGCAAGGACATTTTTAATTGCGCCACCAAGCTCGACGCCAATCATATCCGCACTACGATAAACACGAAAACGACCACTATGGAGATAGCCGCTTAGTTCTTCACAAAAACTGTCTGACTCTGAAGCAACGGTCAGTGCCGTTGGTAAATTTTCAGCGACTTCTTTAGCAAACGTTGGGCCCGACATGACGGCTGTTTTTTTACACTGCGGCAACTCTTCAGCAATCACCTGATGAATCAATTTACCACTGCCCTGTTCCAGACCTTTGCTCGCCCATGCAATGCCAACGTCACTGGAAAACAACGCGGTATTTTTCTTTAAAAAAGCGCGATAAGCATAACTGGGAATGGCAATTAATATCCAGGCTGGTGATGCTAATGCATACTCAAGATCATCCGTTACCTGCAACTTATCGGGAAAAATAACAGCGGGTAGATATTGTTGATTACTGCGTTGATCGTTTAATAATTGAATATGTTCAGCTTCATTCCCCCACAACAATACATCGTGACCAGCCCGAGCCAGGTGAATGGCTAACGCCGTTCCCCACGACCCTGCACCTAACACGGCTACTGGATGCGGCTGTTCTGTATGTTGTGATTCTGGATGCTGTGGTTCAAGCGATGCCATAAAAGTAAATTACGACCCTGGTGTATGTATAGTTGCTGTTATACCTGAAACTTCTTACGACTAATGAGAAGTTTCCTTAGCTGCTGCCTGTTGTTCCATTTGCT
Organism: uncultured Thiotrichaceae bacterium; assembly: GCA_964500555.1. Classification (GTDB taxonomy): domain Bacteria; phylum Pseudomonadota; class Gammaproteobacteria; order SZUA-229; family SZUA-229. The sequence goes on from CAZCOZ010000007.1 coordinate 29,723, forward strand.
GTGTATAAAGCGCATTAAAATTAACCGGCGTTAATAATAATTGTGGAAATCCGCCTTTAGAAACAAGTTCTGAAACCGCTTCACGCGCGTATGGGAATAATGACTCTGGGCAATAAGCACCTATCATACCGCCCAAATTCTCTTCTGGAAAACCTGAGATAGTAAACACGCCTGCCTGTTGAACTTCAGCTAGAAAAGCGGTGGTTTCTTCCTGTTTCGCTGTAACCGTAATACTTAAAACAACTTCATAAGTATTTTCAGCAATGGTTTTATTACTACTGTTTATCTGTACATTAATTTCTGGTTTCCACTCGCCACTCGTAAATGATTGTGGTGAATTAGGTGATTCAAAAGATACATCTTTTAAATAAATTTTTTGTATCGCAAACTGTTGTTCTTGGTCACTCATGTTTTCTTCCTGGTATAAATGTTAGGTGTAGAGATTAAAGATTAAGTATCATCTTTGAATCTAATTATTTTTCTGACTATTTTTTCTTCTTATTTCTTCGATAATGGCAAATTTGCTTCTTTCCAGGCCGCTATACCGCCTTCCAGGTTATTAATTTTTTCGTAACCTGCATTTTTCAGCAATTTAATCGCACGCGTTGCTGTATTGCCCGTATTACAATAAACCAGTACTGATTTACCTTTGTCACTGCTCAGGCCATCAACACTACTAGCAAAATCCGCCAACGGTGTGTTCTTCGCACCTTTGATATGGCCATTTTTAAATTCTGCGGCTGTTCTTATGTCCAGTACAACAGTATCACTTTCATTATTCATCAATCGAGTTGCACGTGTTGGCGACAGATATAAACCTTTATTTGCCTGATGATCCAGCTCGGCTTTTATCAACAAAGCCAGCACCACAAACAGCGCTGCGAATAACAATAAATTATTTAACACAAATTCAGAGAGTTGATCCATAGCGATCAATACCTACCTTCTATATATTTATACTTGAGTGACGGAATTATTTTGAAAGAGAACTAAGCCGGCGATATTATCATAATGCAACGCCCGAGACTTTGCCGCTTAAGAGAAACCAGCGACAATAATTCCCGACCGAAACAAATTTATAACGTGTCGAATATAACGCGTTTAACTTACATAGCATGTTTAATGGCTAGAGGAACAAAAGACATCCTGCATCATACCAATCAAGCGCAAAGTCCGTGTATCGCCAACGCGATAATAAACTTTGTTTGCATCTTTACGAGAAGCCAGAATACCTTTGTCACGGAGTATTGCTAGATGCTGCGAGATATTACTTTGTGAAGTACCTACAGCATCAACGATATCCTGTACACTCACCTCCTTGTCTCCTAAAGTACAGAGTATTTTTAATCGTAGTGGATGCGACATCGCTTTTAGTGAGCGAGATGCTCGACTAATGTCTTCTTCGCGGGTCATTAAGTCAGGATCGTTGGGATTTGCCGCCATGTGAATTGCCTCAGAACAAATTTATAACTAAAGTTTATAATCTAAATAAAACACATTTCAATTAAAGACGTACTTACTAACTGCCTATTTAAAAATGCCTGCTTAAAATATATTTTATAATATAATTAATAAAGCATACATTAATACACTTTTTTTTGAATTGAAATAGCTAAATACGCTAAATTCAGTAAATATTTTCAACATGTATAAAAAAACAACCGCTCAAACCTCGTATACCACGTTAAATATTTAATTGAATATGTCCCCTATTCGCGCTGAAGCTCACTTTATCTCTGCATTTTGTGTGTTTTTATGCCTTTTTTTCTGTTCTAGCACGACTTTTGCGTCAAAAAAAGAAGATATGACGCTTTACCAGAGCAAGCTGGAGCGAATACAAAAAAGCATCTCAAAAGTCCAGGAACATCTCAAAGGTGATAAAAAACAACGCAGTAGCGTTGTCACTGAATTGAAAAAACTTGAGTCAAAAATAAGCAAAAACTCTATAAAACTCAAACAGTTAAGAAAAAACGTAGAAAAAACCAAATCAAAAAAAGTGGCGCTTGAAAATGAGCTAAAAGAACTTAATAAACGACTAAATAAGCAACAGGAGGTTTTGTCAGGACAAATGCGCGCTGCTTACAGCATGGGCCAACAACAGAACATAAAATTATTATTAAATCAACAAGATACAGACAAAATAGGGCGCGCGCAGGAATATTTCAATCACCTTAATCGTGCCAGACAGGAACAAATTAGCTCTTTTTTAAAAACCATTCGACAAAAACAACAAACAGAAGCCAAACTCGAGGAAACGTTGCTCACTCGAGACAAGCTCTTACAGGCACAAAAAGATAAAAAAAGGCAGCGCCAGAAACAACGCTTAAAACGCAAAAATCTGCTTACTGAGCTTAGCAACAAAATTAAAAATCAGGAAAACACCCTAAGCAGCCTGGAAACCAGTCGTGGCAAGATCGAAAATTTACTGAAATCTCTCGGTGAACTTCTAGCCAATATTCCAACCGATACTGCATCAAACTTTAAGTCGCTAAAAGGGAAGTTACCCTGGCCAATAAAAGGCAAGTTTTTAGGCAAATTCGGGCAATCTAAACGCCATGGCGGCTTAAAATGGAATGGCGTCCTGATTAAGGCTAAAACAGGTACGCCCGTACGCACTATTGGCAGTGGGCGGGTCGCTTTTTCTGACTGGTTACAGGGTTTTGGCTTTATTACGATCATTGATCACGGCAATGGTTATATGAGCCTTTATGGCCATAATGAAACTTTATTTAAACAATCTGGCGAGTGGGTTCAGGCAGGTGAGGTGATTGCCTCAGCTGGTGATAGCGGCGGACAACAGCAAAGCGGCGTTTATTTTGAAATTCGTTCACGTGGAAAACCGGTAAACCCTGCAAACTGGTGCTCATCGTCCGCAAAACATGCTGCCCAGCAAAGCTAATATATCCGAGTAGCATTGAAGTAGCCCTGAAAATTAGTGCGGAACATACTGGCGTAAATGCGTTCTAAGCACTATCATCTACCTATTCGGCATAATGATTTTAGTCATATCGCAGAAACGTTATTTGTCATACATTATATAAGTTGTATTTAGTGGAGTTAGTTTTATGAGTAATCAATATAAGACCATTCTGGTTTTGGTCTTTGGTATTTTTGTTGGCGTTTCTGTATCGTTAACTAGCAGCGTCATGGCAGATAAAGAATCTGGAAGCTCTAACGGCTTACCCCTTAATGAATTACGTAATTTCTCTGATATTTTTGCTCGCGTCAAATCAGACTATGTTGAAGATGTTGATGATAAAGTATTACTGGAACATGCCATCCGCGGCATGTTATCGGGTCTTGACCCCCATTCATCCTATTTAAACCCTGACGAGTATCAGGAATTAAAAATTGGCACAACGGGCAAATTTGGTGGCCTGGGCATTCAGGTAGGAATGGAAGATGGTTTCGTAAAAGTTATTTCGCCCATCGATGATACACCGGCTTTTCATGCTGGCTTAGAATCGGGTGATTTAATTATTCGCCTGGATGATAAATCGGTAAAAGGCATGAGCCTAAATGATGCCGTTAAAATTATGCGCGGTGATCCTGGAACGGATATTACATTAACCGTTATCCGAGAGGGTGCGGATAAACCATTACCATTTACCGTTACACGCGACATTATTTCAGTTAACAGCGTGAAGAGCCGTATTCTTGAACCTGACTACGGTTACATTCGAATCAGTAATTTCCAGTCAAAAACAGCGCGTGATTTAGTTACTGAATTAAGCAAGTTGAAAGAAACCAACGAAAACGAACTAAAAGGACTGGTGCTTGATTTGCGCAATAATCCTGGCGGTGTATTAAGTGCCGCGGCAGATGTATCTGATGCTTTCATTAACTCAGGTAAATTAGTTTATACCAAAGGACGAATTGCAAATTCTGACTTTGAATTTAACGCCAAACCCGGCGACATTATGAATGGGCAACCGCTTGTAGTTTTGATTAATGGCGGTTCTGCTTCTGCCTCTGAAATTGTTGCTGGCGCATTACAGGATAATAAGCGAGCTATTATCATGGGCAGCAAATCGTTTGGCAAAGGTTCCGTGCAAACGATTCAGGAATTACGCAGTGGCGGCGCTGTAAAAATTACCACAGCGCGTTATTTCACACCCAGTGGTCGTTCAATTCAAGGAGAGGGCATTACACCCGACATCATTATGGATCGCTATAAAGTTACCGATTCTACAGATACAGCAAGCTTTCGTATTAAAGAAGCTGATTTAAGAGGGAGTATTAGCAATCCCACCAAATCACAACAGGAAGCGATTAAAAAAGCCGAGGAAGAGGGCAGTGACAAAGAAGATAAACCTGCTGGCGATAAAGTGAAAGCATCGGAAGACTTCCAACTTTATGAAGCCTTGCTGCTATTAAAAGGCTTAAATGTTTTAGGCCGGTCATAGCCTTCAATATCTATAGTATCGTTAACAAGGACGTTAACCCTTTACATTCCTGCTATTTAATAATAGTCCATCAAACTTAATTTCCCGCAAAGGCTTTTTATCTTCGTGCCGTCTTTTTTCGTACAAAAATTTTTATACTTTACGTTGGTGCTGTTTGTCTCATTATCCAATAACTTAATAAATGCCAACGAGAATTCTACCGAAAAAATTGCCAGCATTATTATTGATGATCTTGGTAACAATTTACAATCTGGAAAGGATGTAATTGAAATTCCTGGCGCTATCACAATCGCCATTCTGCCGAAAACACTTTATTCAGAACAATTAGCAAAGCTTGCGAACGAACATAACAAAGAGGTTATGCTGCATTTACCCATGCAATCGATAACCCATCACCGGCCTTCACCAGGTACTCTCGATTTACACATGACGCAAAACGAGTTTAAAAAGCAGCTCACTATAAATCTAAATTCAATACCTTTTGTCCGTGGTATTAATAACCATATGGGTAGCTTGCTAACACAGCACCCTGGTCACATGACATGGTTAATGGATACACTTTCGCAGCGCGGTGACCTGTATTTTATTGACAGTCGAACCACCGATAAAACAGTCGCAGAAAAAATTGCTGTGGAATATAATATTCCTAATCTTTCACGTGATTTTTTTCTTGATCCCGATGATGACGAAGAAACATTACGCAAACAATTTGATCTTTTTGTTAACATGGTTAATAAACGTGGTTACGCACTTGCTATTGCTCACCCGTATCCCAGAACGATAAAGTTTTTACGACAGAATTTGAAAAGACTAAACCAGCAGGGCATCCGTTTAGTTCCTGCTTCTCACTTAATAGAATCTGTTAATAAAAAA
>CAZCOZ010000008.1:0-1307 GCA_964500555.1 uncultured Thiotrichaceae bacterium
TATTGCCGCAAATTGATGTGTTTATGGATAACGGTTACACCAAAGAAGAAATGAAAATGGTGTGGGAAACCCGAAAAATTTTTGAAGATGATTCAATTATGGTAAACCCAACCGCAGTGCGTGTGCCCGTGTTTTATGGTCATTCAGAAGCAATTCATATCGAAACAAAAGAAAAAATCACCGCTAAAAAAGCGACCGAGTTACTTTCTAAAGCAGAAGGTGTCGTAGTGCTTGATGAGCACAAAGATGGTGGTTATCCGACTGCCGTTTCGGAAGGCGCGAATAATGATGCTACTTATGTGGGCCGTATCCGTGAGGATATCTCACATGATAAAGGTCTGGACATGTGGGTAGTGTCTGATAACGTGCGAAAAGGAGCGGCATTAAATAGTGTGCAAATAGCTGAAATTTTGATAAAACAGTATTTATAACCTATAGTTGTATTTGCATATTTAAAGTATGTTGTTAATCGCTGGCTTTGGCATTTTTAAAGCAGTAGTTATCATTGTTTGACGGGTGTTTTGCAACCACGTTTGAAAGCTCGGTTAAATGATTTTAACTCTTTGATGTTAAAGCTAAAAAATAAGAATAATTAGTGGCTAATATCTGTTTCTAATGTATCACGATAAATTGAAGTTGATACAAACGAAATAGATGGCGACAGGATAAATAGGGGACTCACCAGTGCGTAAAACATCAGCTAGTAAACTACCGGCGCGTAAATTACTCGGAGCAGTAATTGCAGCTACGTTGTTTATACCAACATCCGGCTTCACCTTAGGTTTAGGTGAAATCGAAGTTAACTCCGCTTTGAATCAAAAGCTCAGCGCTGATATCGAATTATTATCGACGACTGCAGAAGATACCGAAAACATTATTATTAAACTGGCATCACGAAAAGCATTTACGCGTGCGGGTCTGGATCGTCCTTATGCATTGAATGATTTACGTTTTAAAGCCGAGATAATTAATGGTGTTCCCCACATTAAAGTTTCTTCAGGTAAGCCGATACGTGAGCCGTTTTTAAATTTCCTGGTTGAAGTTGACTGGCCAAATGGTCATTTATTGCGTGAGTACACAGTACTACTTGATCCGCCCGCCTTTATGACGCAGGTAGCCAGTGCGCCAGTGCAACAAGCAACATCTGACTCACGCCCTACAGGCGGTACTATTTACTCTACTCCTGTAACTCCAACAGCTGCTACGCCTGGCCATCAATACCAGGCGGCTGCTCCTGTGGTGCAACAACCCGTTAATCAAGCATCTATTAATCAATCAAGGGTAAAGCAACCGAGGGTGCAAGCAGC
>CAZCOZ010000008.1:1407-10566 GCA_964500555.1 uncultured Thiotrichaceae bacterium
TTAATCAAGCATCTATTAATCAATCAAGGGTAAAGCAACCGAGGGTGCAAGCAGCGCCGCCAGTGGTTCAAGCTCAGCCAGTGCAACCACAAGTGATCCAACAGCAAGTGCAGGCTGCATGGAACCCACCTGTAGCTAGTGAATACAAAATAAAAAGAGGTGATACTGCCTGGAGTCTGGCTGATTCAATGCGACCCGATCAGAGTGTTTCTGTAGAACAAATGATGGTTGCCATGTTGCGTCATAATCCTGAGTCTTTTATCGACGGTAATATTAATGGTTTGCGACGTGGTTATGTTTTGCGTGTTCCAGACTATGAGCAGATTGCATCTGTAAATAAAAGTAGTGCGCGTGCTTTAGTGCGCAAACAGGCTGCGTTGTGGCGTCAGTATCAACAGGTAAAGGCGGGTGAAAAACTCGCTTCGGCAATGGAAAAAAGTACTGACGGTTCAGCTGATTCACGTGCAGCTAAATCGTTAGCAGCAAAACAAGGCGATGCTCATTTGGAAATCGTAAGCGCAGGATCAGGTGCTTCAACTGCCAGTTCGAAAGACCCAACAGAGATGACGGCAAAAGAATTACGGGCTGAATTATCGTTGGCGCGAGAACGTGTCGAAACAGAGCGTGTTGAAAAAGAAGGTTTACAGAAACAGGTTAGCCAGTTAGAAGAAAGTGCTCAGAAAATGAAAGGTATGTTGTCAATAGAAGATGACCAGCTTTCTAACGTACAGGCGTTAAATTTACCCGCTGATGCTGCGAAAGCTGAAACAAAACTGGGCGACACTTTAGCTGAATTAAAAGAGGCGGCTGAAACATCAGTTGAAGAAACTGCTAACGACGCACAGGATGCAGCAAAATCAGTGGCGGATGACGTTGTAGCTAAAGGCGGTGAAATGGCCGATGAAATGGTAGATAGCTTGACTGATACAAAATCTACTGAAAATACAGATGATGTTTTGTTTGTCGATGAAACGACGCAAGTGGGTGTAAAACAAGAGGTTGCAGAGAACGCAACCGCAGCACCGGTAAACACAAACAATACTGATGATGTAGTACAACCACAACCTATAACCAGTACACAAAGTTGGCTGGATAAAACGCTGGATCAACTAAAAAGTAACCCAACACTTGCTGCAGCGGCAGGTGGTGGTTTATTGCTACTTCTGGGTTTGTTTGGCTGGATGTTCAAGCGTGGTAAGTCAGAAGCAGACGATGTTGCCGTCACTTCAGGTTTTGATGGCTTAGAAGATTTGGCAGATGAAGTTGCAGAAGAGCAAGAAGCTGAATTACAAAGTGCTGTGGATGAAGATGTGTCCGATCCTGATGTTACAACGTCGATGGATGCTTTGGATGAGACAGATGAAGCCACGGCTGAAGATGCCGTATCAGACAAAGATGAAGAAGAAGCGGCACGAGATGATGTCATTGCAGAAGCAGATGTTTATCTTGCTTATGGTATTTACCAGCAGGCAGAAGAGTTATTAACACAGGCAATTGAAGAGAACCCTGATCGTAATGATTACCGCTTGAAACTGGCTGAGACACATTATGCGAGTAAGAATGCGGACGGCTATGTCGAAATTGCTACCGAGCTTAAGGACAAGGTGGAGGAAGATTCTGCCATCTGGAAAAAAACAGTAGTAATGGGTCAGGATCTTTGCTCGGATAACGTCATGTTCCAGGGCAGTCTGATTGGTGGGCTGAATCTTGATTCAATCACATCGCAAGCCCCTGAAATGGATCTTGATTTAGGTCTGGATGCGGCTAATAGTGATGAAATTGAAGCAGTGGAAGATAATGCTGAGCTCGAGCTTCCTGAAGTGGAAAGCCTTGCTGGTCTCGATGATGGAGCTGTAGATGAAATAGACGAAGCAGAGGAGCTTGAATTTGATTTAAGCGATGCTGATGCATCTGAACAATCTGAATCAGTTAATGAAGACGAATTCTCATTGGATATCGATGCCTCTGAACTTGATATTGCAAGTGAAGTTGAAGACAGTGAAACAGATATCGATTTTGGTCTGGATGAAGTTGCTGAAGAAGTTAGTGAAGCTGCAGACGATATTGAAGAAGAAATTTCTCTTGATCTTACCGCTGAAGCAGATGCATTAAACATTGTTCCCAATGCCGATATTCCCCATGCAGATATTGAAGCAACACTTGATGACAGTGCTGGAGAAGTTGAAGATGAGGTTAGTCTGGATTTGACAGACGTCGCCGACACATTTAATTTGGATTTAGATGACGACGCAAATGACTCAATAGAAATAATCAGTGACAATGAAGCCGATGATGACGATTTTGATTTATCTTCTTTAGATGATGTCGATGAAATCAGTACTAAGCTGGATTTAGCGCGCGCTTATCTAGATATGGGCGATAAAGAGGGAACGCGTAGCATACTTGAAGAAGTTGTTGCTGAAGGTAATGATGATCAAAAACATGAAGCAAATAGTTTGATGGCTAAGTTAGGTTAATCAGAATCAGGCTGATTTTGGATGGGTTAATTAGAGCTTCCTTGGTAAAACTTCTGTAAAATAAAAAACGCCAGTCTGATATCAGGCTGGCGTTTTTTTTCGTCAACAACAAAAGATCATCCATGCAAAGAATTGCTTTAGGTATCGAATATAATGGTCATGCTTTCAGTGGTTACCAGATGCAGTCACACGGCACGCGTACGGTTCAGCATGAACTAGAAAAAGCACTGTCGATAGTTGCCAACGAACCCGTACGTTTGACCTGTGCGGGTCGAACCGATACGGGTGTGCATGCTACTGGCCAGGTGGTACATTTTGATACCGCAGTAAAACGTGAATTAAAAGCGTGGATGCTAGGTGGTAATACGAATTTGCCCAGTGACGTTTCTATTCATTGGGTACGTGAAGTCAGTAAAGATTTTAGTGCAAGGTTTAGTGCGATATCCCGACGTTATCGTTATGTGTTGTTCAACCGACGGACACGTCCTGCTATTTTTCAAAATAATGTCGCCTGGTCATACGAGGTGCTTGATCATGAAGCAATGAACATAGCAGCGCAAGCTTTACTGGGAAAGCAGGACTTTTCTGCATTTCGTTCATCACGTTGTCAGGCAAACAATGCAATCCGTACTATGCAGAAAATTTCGATTCAGCGGCAAGGTGATTATGTAATACTGGATATTCAGGCCAATGCTTTTTTACATCACATGGTAAGAAATATAATGGGGTCATTGCTGGTTATTGGTCGCGGCGAGCAAACGGTAGAATGGTTACAGACGGTGCTGAAAAGTGGCGATAGAAATCAGGCGGGAATGACCGCTTCTCCCGCCGGTTTGTATCTGGTTAATGTAGAATACCCTGAAGAATTGGGACTGCCTGAAAGTGGCTGGCTGCCGAGTTTTTCCTGAAGAAGCTTTCATCTAAATTAAGTGTCATAAATTAAGTATTATGCGAACACGTGTTAAAATTTGCGGTATTACTCGAACGGAAGACGTTGAGCTTGTGGTAAATGCTGGCGTAGATGCCCTTGGTTTGGTGTTTTACGACAAAAGTCCTCGCTTTGTAACACAGCAGCAAGCGGCAGAAATTAGTCAGGCCATCCCGTCGTTTGTTAGTTGTGTGGCTTTGTTTAAAGATGCAGATCAGCAGCAAGTGGAGTCAGTTTTAAGTGCCGTGAATATTGACCTTATCCAGTTTCATGGCAGTGAAACAGCAGATTTTTGTGAACAGTTTTCTCGACCGTACATAAAAGCGCTGGGTATGAAAGGGTCGAATTGTGATGCGAATTATTTGATTACAGAAACAGAAAAATATCACTCTGCAAAAGCTTTGTTGTTAGATGGTCATGCTCCCGGCGAAGCAGGGGGAATGGGGGAAGCGTTTGACTGGTCTACGCTTACATCGAAAGATTCCAAAGTTGGTTCTATCGATCGTAGTATCAGGCAGTCAATAATATTGGCAGGTGGTTTAACGCCAGACAATGTTAAATCAGCAATACAAATAGCACGACCTTATGCTGTTGATATAAGCAGTGGTGTAGAAAGTTCGCCAGGTATAAAAGATAAAACAAAAGTGGTTGCTTTTATGCAGCAAATAGAAGCAGCCAATAAACAGAATTTGTGACTCAGGAAATTAAAAGCAGGAATTAAGAATTTAGAAACAAAAATTTAGCAGCAGGAATTATTAAATAGAGAAGGTTATGCAGCAGGTAAACAATAAATGTTGAATGAGAAGCCAAATAAAACCTCAGGTAAAGTTGATTATTCATCTATGCCAGATGAATATGGCCATTTTGGTATTTACGGTGGCGTTTTCGCTTCAGAAACATTGATGCAAGCGTTAGATGAATTGCGTGACGCTTACGAAAAAACAAAAACAGATAAACAATTCCAGGCGCAGTTTGATGAAGATTTAGCACAGTATGTTGGTCGACCCAGCCCCTTATATTTTGCTGAGCGTTTAACGGGAAAAGTCGGTGGTGCAAAAATCTACCTTAAGCGTGAAGACTTAAATCATACTGGCGCACACAAAATTAACAATACCATTGGCCAGGGTTTGTTAGCAAAATTGATGGGTAAAAAACGCATCATTGCAGAAACGGGTGCAGGTCAGCACGGTGTTGCATCGGCGACTGTTGCGGCGCGTTTTGGTATGGAATGTGTTGTTTATATGGGTGCGGAAGATATTGTACGACAGGCACCTAATGTTTATCGTATGAAATTGCTTGGTGCCAAAGTTGTTGCTGTTGAGTCGGGTTCCAAAACATTAAAAGATGCATTAAATGAAGCCATGCGTGACTGGGTGACGAATGTTGATGATACCTTTTACATCATCGGTACAGTCGCGGGGCCGCATCCTTATCCTGCGATGGTGCGTGATTTTCAGGCCATTATTGGTCGTGAGGCGAAAGCACAATCGATAGAGCAATTCGGTTGTTTACCTGATGCGCTGGTTGCCTGTGTCGGTGGTGGTTCTAATGCGATTGGGTTATTTCATCCGTTTTTAGATGATGAATCGGTTGCTATGTATGGCGTAGAAGGCGGTGGTCACGGTATTGAATCGGGTAAACATGCCGCGCCATTATGTGCGGGTCGCCCAGGTGTGTTGCACGGTAATCGCACTTATCTAATGGAAGACGATAACGGGCAGATTATTGAAACTCATTCTGTATCAGCGGGTTTAGATTATCCTGGTGTGGGACCTGAGCATTCCTGGTTGAAAGATATTGGTCGGGTGAATTATGTTGCTGCGACGGACACAGAAGCGCTTGAAGCTTTTCATACTTTAACGCGTGTGGAAGGTATTATTCCTGCGTTAGAATCCAGTCATGCGGTTGCGTATGGAATGAAGCTTGCGGCAGATATGAAACCAGAGCAGCGAATTATTATTAATTTATCAGGCCGTGGTGATAAAGACATTAATACGATTGCGGATATCGACGGTATAAAATTATAATTGAACAGGTAATATTTTTTCTGTTGTGCGTATTAACTTTATTATCGTCATTCCCGAATTGTTTTATCGGGGATCTGGCGTTGGGTAACTCAGGAATATCTGGATTCCCGATAAAAACGTTCGGGAATGACAAACCTATTAATTCTGGATAGTTAAGTGTGTTTAGAAAGTATTTGGGGAAAATCGGAACAATGATGAATAAAATGATGGTGAATAAAAACAGTGAGTAGATTAGCGGCACGTTTTGCAGAACTTAAAACAAAATCAAACATAAAACACAGAGCGGCATTAATTCCTTATGTGATGACGTCCGACCCATCGCCTGAAATTACTTTACCATTGATGCACGCAATGGTTGCAGCGGGTGCTGACATTATAGAATTGGGCGCACCTTTTTCCGACCCAATGGCAGATGGTCCAGTGATACAGGCCGCAGCTGAACGTTCCCTGGTGCACAATACCAGTTTGCGTGATGTGTTTTCTCTGGTTGCAGAATTTCGTAAGCAAGATGAATCGACACCAGTCGTTATGATGGGTTATCTTAATCCAATTGAAGTAATGGGTTATGAATCGTTCGCAAAGCAGGCATCGAGTGCCGGTATCGATGGTGTGATCACGGTTGATATTCCTCCTGTTGAGGCGGCTGAATATGTACCCGCATTAAAGGCGCAAAATATTGATCCCATCTTTTTGTTAGCGCCGACAAGCACAGAGCAGCGAATTAAAGACCTGGCAGCGGTTGCCAGTGGTTTTGTCTATTACGTTTCTCTCAAGGGCGTGACGGGTGCTGCTACACTAGACATATCCAGCGTTGAGCAAAAAGTGAATGAAATCAGGCAGCATATCGATTTGCCAATTGGCGTCGGTTTTGGCATTAGTGACGCGGAGTCGGCGGCAAAAGTCGCTGCATGTTCTGATGCCGTTGTGGTTGGTAGTGTTATCGTTAAAAAAATGACTCTGAACAATGGTAAAACGGAAGCCGAACGAGATATAATCATCAAAGAAATTAGCGTGATACTTTCCGCTATGCGTCAGGCGATGGATAGTTGATTCGAAAGCTGATTGATTATTAAGTATTAAGTTAAGTATTTAAGTGTAATTTATTTTTACGGGAATAAAAACATGAGTCCAAGCTGGTTTGAACGATTAATGCCAACGAGCATTCGAACCGACAGTAGTAGTAAACGCGGTGTGCCGGAAGGATTATGGACGAAATGTACTTCCTGTGCCGCTGTTTTGTATCGCGCTGAGTTAGAACGTAATTTAGATGTATGTCCCAAATGTAATCACCATATGCGCGTCTTTGGCCGTAAACGTTTGCAGATCTTTCTTGATGATGGGCCGATGGAAGAGATTGGTGCAAACTTGAGTCCAATAGATATACTTAAATTTAAAGACAGTAAAAAATATAAAGATCGAATAACGCAGGCACAAAAAAGTACTGACGAAAAAGACGCGCTTATTGCCTTAAAAGGAGCAGTAAAAGGCGTGCCTGTGGTTGCGGTTGCGTTTGATTTTCGCTTTATGGGTGGTTCGATGGGGTCAGTTGTTGGTGAGCGTTTTCTTAAAGCAGCGACATTGGCGTTAGAAGAAAAAGTTCCTTTTATTTGTTTTTCAGCTTCGGGCGGTGCGCGTATGCAGGAAGCATTGTATTCATTAATGCAAATGGCAAAAACCAGTGCAGTTCTCGCCAAACTGGCACAAAATAGAATCCCCTATATTTCAGTTTTAACCGACCCGACCATGGGCGGTGTATCAGCAAGTTTTGCAATGTTAGGTGATGTGCATATTGCTGAACCAAAAGCCTTAATTGGATTTGCCGGGCCACGTGTTATTGAGCAAACGGTTGGTGAAAAATTACCTGAAGGCTTTCAGCGCAGCGAATTTTTACTAGAGCATGGCGCGATTGATATGATTGTAAATCGTTGTGATTTGCCTGAGCGTATAGCGAGCATTGTACTTATACTGTCGAATAAGGCAGCGTCGAGTAAAATCGAATCGAATAAGGCTGCAGTAACAACAGAAGAGTCGGGCTAAAAATTTAGCACTTGCTGTTCTACGCGATTTTTCCATGCGATTTAATCATCTTCATGATTGGCTGAACTGGCAGGAAAGTCTTAATCCTGCTGAAATAGAATTAGGGTTGGATCGTATAACGCGTGTCCTGTCTCAGGCCAATCTTGCGAACACCTTTCATTGCCCTTTAATAACCGTTGCGGGCACTAACGGTAAGGGTTCTGTTGTTGCTATTTTAGAGTCGATAGCTATGTCTGCAGGGCTGAAAGTTTGCAGCTACACCTCACCACATATTTTTCACTATAACGAACGTATTAAGTGCAATGCTAAAGCTATCGCTGATGTTGATTTGTGCGCAGCATTTGAACGCATTGATCAGGCGCGCGGTGATGAGCAACTAACCTATTTTGAATTTGGTACCCTGGCAGCGATTGACTGGATCAACAAACAAAATCCAGATTTAGTTATTATGGAAGTTGGCTTAGGCGGTCGACTGGATGCAGTTAATATTCTGGATTCGGATGTTAGTATTTTAACCTCTGTTGCAATTGATCATGTCGACTGGTTAGGCGATGATCGAGAGAAAATTGGTTTTGAAAAATCGGGTGTTTTTCGAAAAAATAAAGCCGTTATTTGTGGTGAGTATGACCCGCCTGAAAGTGTAATTAAACACGCGCAGAAATTGCATTGTAAGTTGGTTCAAATAAGCAGTGATTATTGTGTCATTAATAACGAGATTAATAATGAAGTCATAAAAAACAACTGGTCGTTGCAAAGCTGTTTCAATGATATTGAAAATTTACCTGCCCCTTCTTTGTTAGGCGAATTTCAAAAGTCGAATGCGGCTACGGCAATTGTTGCATTGCAATCGTTGCTGAAAAAAAAGTTATTGCCAGCGTGGCTAACGGAGAAAAAGTTAAATGCTTCTTTATCGCCAGCATTGCAGAATATTGCATTGCTGGGACGGTTTCAAAAAATACACTCATTGCCACCGGTTTATGTTGATGTTGCGCATAATCCACACGCTGCATTGTCTTTAGCGTCTCAATTAAAAGATACACAACCTGAAGAAGGTGGCCAAACCTGGGCGATTGTAGCCATGCTGTCTGACAAAGATGTGGCGGGTGTGCTGAATAATATCTGGGGTGAAGTTGACCACTGGTGTTTTGCGGGCTTGAATGAGGTCGCGCGGGGTTTGCCCGTTTGCGATTTTTTGTCGGTATTACCGGAGGTAGTATTGAAGGAATTGCGAGAGGAAAAATCAGATCTGGATGACGCCTATTTGACAAAATTGAAGCAGGACTTGGCAAAAAATCAGTGTACAATACTGGCAGATAAAATCATGCTTGCTGAGAATGTTACTACAGCCTGTAAGTTGGTGCTTTCCCAGATAAATAACAATGCAAATAAGCATGCGAATAAGTATGACCGGGTTATTATTTTTGGTTCGTTCTATACAGTTTCGGAAGCAATGATGTTTTTTTCTAAATTGAACGCAGATATTTAATGTGGATATTGAGAGGTTGAACAAGTAGTGGAGGCTCCTTTGCAACAACGTATTGTTGGTGCCATTGTTCTAGTTACTTTGGGTGTGATATTTATTCCTGCCTTACTTGATGGTTCAGGTTATAAGGCCCGTCAGGCAAAAGATATTGTCGTTCAAGAAAAACCTAAATTCCCACCGTTGTCACAAAAGAAACTTGAACCTATT
>CAZCOZ010000008.1:10666-14214 GCA_964500555.1 uncultured Thiotrichaceae bacterium
CCCTTTAAATAAAACACATGTGAGTCTCATGACAGTCGTAGATATTGTAATTATTGTTGTAATTTCCCTGTCCGCTTTATTCAGTGTATTGAGGGGGTTCGTTAAAGAAGCTATCTCTCTGGCAAGCTGGGTCGTCGCGATATGGTTAGCGGTAACATTTGCACCGAGATTGGCGGAGCTTTTGCCACCGAGTATTGAATCTGAAGCGGTACGTCAGGCGATTGGTTTTGGTGTGATATTTGTCTTGACCTTAATGGTGGGAGCCATTGTCAATAAACTAACCAGCCAGGTAGTGAAAAAAACAGGGCTTTCGACAGCCGATCGTCTTTTTGGTATTGCATTTGGTATTTTACGAGGCGGCCTGATTATTGTTGTTTTTGTCGTTATCGGAGGCATGACACCATTGACAGACACAGACTGGTGGCAATCATCGGTGCTTCTGCAATGGTTCGAGCAAGCAGCAATAGTAGCTCAGGAATATCTGCCTGAAGACTTGAATCTTTCTTATTCGCCCGCAGATATGTTGCCAGCGGATACTGCAACCGAAGTTACGGTTGAGCCTTAAAATAGTTAGCCATAAGCCGTTAACTAGAAGTAACGGGTCGATCTTAAGTAGATGCATTAACTATTTAAGTTATCGAGCTAAATAATTAAGTCGAATGATTAAGCCGAATGATTAAGCTAGAGTCGTAAATTTATGTGTGGTATTGCTGGTATTGTTGCGCATAGCGCAGTGAATCTTGATCTCTACGAATCCCTGTCTGTTATGCAGCACCGAGGGCAGGATGCAGCGGGCATCACCACTTGCGAGCATGGTCGGTTTTACATGCGCAAGGGCAATGGTCTAGTGCGTGATGTATTCTACAAAAAACACATGGAACGCCTGCCGGGGAAAATGGGAATTGCTCACGCTCGCTATCCAACCGCAGGTAGCTCTTCGTCAGCAGAAGCACAACCACTCTATGTTAACTCACCTTACGGTATCGCTTTAGCGCATAACGGTAATTTGACTAATACGGATGAATTAAAAGATGCCTTGTTCCAGTCCGATTTACGTCACTTAAACACAGATTCAGATAGCGAAGCGTTGCTGAATAGTTTTGCGCATGAATTACAGTTGAATGCAAAACCTGATTTCAATCATGAAGATATTTTTGTTGCTGTGTCAGCATTGCATAGACGCTGTCGTGGTGGTTATGCGGTTGTTGCCATGGTTGTGGGTAAAGGTATTTTAGCCATTCGTGATCCGAATGGCATTCGTCCTCTGGTTTATGGTACGCGTAAAACCGAGCAGGGGCTTGACTATATGGTCGCCTCTGAAAGTGTTGCTTTACAGGCCCAGGGTTTTGATCTGGTGCGTGACGTTGCGCCCGGTGAAGCAATCTTTATCAGTGAAGATGGCGAGTTTCATAGTAAGCAATGTGCAGCGAATCCAAAATTATCTCCCTGTATTTTTGAGTATGTTTATTTTGCAAGACCCGATTCAATTATGGATGGCGTTCTGGTTTATAAATCACGTTTACGCATGGGGCAAATGCTAGTTAAGAAGATTTTGCGCGAAATGCCAGCGCATGACATCGATGTGGTCATTCCCATACCCGATACCAGTCGTAGTACCGCACTGGAAGTTGCTTATCATTTAAATGTTAAATACCGTGAAGGCTTTATAAAAAATCGTTATATCGGTCGCACATTTATTATGCCGGGTCAGCAGGAACGTAAAAAATCTGTACGTCAAAAACTCAATCCAATTGAGCTAGAGTTCGCAGGAAAAAATGTATTGCTGGTTGATGATTCGATTGTGCGAGGCACGACCTCTAAACAGATAGTGCAAATGGCGCGTGAAGCAGGTGCTAAAAAAGTTTACATGGCTTCCGCTGCACCACCAGTGCGTTATCCAAATGTTTATGGTATTGATATGGCATCGCATGAAGAATTTGTCGCGCACAATAGAACCGTGGAAGAAATCACCAAAATTATTGGTGCTGATAAATTAATTTATCAGGATCTTGATGATTTAATTTCAGCAGTGCAACATGGAAATAAAGAGATTAAACATTTTGACTGCTCCTGTTTTAACGGCGAGTATGTTACGCAAGATATCGATGATGCGTATTTTAATCGTTTATCTGACGAGCGAAATGATACCGCAAAACAGGAGCGTAACAAAATGGTTAGTCAGTTATAGCTCGTCTTCAGGAGTTTTAAAATGAAACACTTCTCTTTCTTGTTTGTTCTAATAGCCATGTTGCCTGGTTCACTTCTCAGTGCGCATGAAATAGAAAAGAGCTATAACCAGATTCACATCGAAGCATCATCCACCGCAGATGTTGATAACGATACCATGGTCGTTAGTTTATACGCATTGGAAGAAGGCAATAAAGCAACAGAACTGAGTAGTCGCGTTAATAAAAAAATTAACTGGGCGCTGAATAAGCTGAAACAATATAAAGCAATCAAAGTTGAAACAGAAAGTTACAGTACCAACCCTGTCTATAACAACAATCAGATCATCGCCTGGCGTGTGAGACAATCGATCCGACTTGAATCAAAAGATATGTCATTAATGAGTGATGTTTTAGGTGAGATGCAACAACAATTAAAGTTGAGTGGTATCTCATTTGATGTCTCTCGAGAAAAAAGAGAAGAAAAAACGCAATCACTGATTGATGAAGCGCTGACTGCTTACAATAAACGCGCAACGCAGATAGCAAAAAAATTAAATTTCCAGTCTTATAAAATCGTAAATATAAATGTCTCTACCTCCGGTAGTTCTCCTCGATACAGGCAAATGAACTCGAGAGCAATGATGTCCAAAATGGAGAGTGCACCTGCATTTGCCGCTGGTGATAAAACATTGACTGTGCGTGTTAGCGGTTCTGTCGAGCTGCAATAACAGTATCTATTTCCCGTTCTATTCCCGGGAATATCTTCTCAGAATATCCATTAGGATTATTATTTCAATTGTGTGATACTGGTGGCTAAAGAATCCAGTGGTAAATAGCGTGAATTCAATAAAAGTAAATGTAAGTCAACAGCGACTAGAGCTGTTTGATGATGACGGCTGTCTATTAGAAACTTATCCAGTATCAACATCTAAATTCGGTATCGGTTGTGAAAATGGTAGTGAAAAAACGCCAGTAGGACTGCACCGAGTAAAAGACAAACTCGGTGGTGCGATGCCGGTGAATGAAGTCTATATTGGGCGTGTTCCGCATGGTAATTTAGACGAGTGTGTTGAACGTGGCGTCAAGTTGCCTGACGACGTCATCATGAGTCGAATTATATGGCTGGAAGGAATGGAGCCCGGACATAATAAAGGCGGTTATGTTGACACCTATGAACGTTTTATTTACATCCATGGCACCAACCATGAAGACGCAATCGGTACACCAACATCCATCGGTTGTATTCGCATGAAGAATCAGGATGTGGTCGATTTATTTCGCCTGATTGAAGTTGGCAGCGAAGTGTTGATAGAAAAATAGCGTCCCGCACTAGACTGCTATACTGTAATTTAGAGATGGTTTAAGAAAGACGATGAACAA
>CAZCOZ010000008.1:14314-15494 GCA_964500555.1 uncultured Thiotrichaceae bacterium
GCAGGTTTCGCCACACGAGCTGTACGTGACGGGCAGGTACGTACACATGAAAATGAGCACAGCGAAGCTATTTTCCCGACATCGAGTTACGTGTTTTCATCGGCGGCAGAAGCAGCGGCTCGATTTTCTGGTGAACAACCAGGCAATATTTATTCGCGTTTCACTAACCCAACCGTAAGAACATTTGAACAACGTCTGGCTTCATTAGAAGGGGCAGAGTGTTGTGTTGCAACGGCATCGGGAATGGCGGCTATTACAGCAACCTTTCTTGGGTTATTAAAAACGGGTGATCATATTGTTTCATCACGTAGTATTTTTGGTACAACGACGGTTTTATTAAATAATATTATTGATAAATTAGGCATTAAAACCAGTTATGTCGAGTTATCGGATTTGTCTGCATGGGAGCAGGCGATAAAACCAGAAACAAAAATACTCTTTCTGGAAACACCTTCAAACCCACTAACAGAATTAGTTGATATCGAAGCACTATCTAAAATTGCGCATAAACACGATTGCCTGTTAGCGGTAGATAATTGTTTTTGCACACCCGCTTTGCAACAGCCAATCGCATTAGGCGCTGACATTGTTATTCATTCTGCAACAAAATATATTGACGGTCAGGGCCGTTGTATTGGCGGCGCAGTTTGCGGTACCAGGGATGTGGTTGGTGACGGCGTATACGGATTTTTACGTTCGGCGGGGCCGAGCATGAGCCCCTTTAATGCCTGGGTGTTTCTAAAAGGCTTAGAAACCTTGAAGTTACGCATGAGCGCACACAGTGCCGGCGCATTGGAGCTGGCCAGATGGTTAGAGCAACGGGATGAAGTTGAGCGTGTTTATTATCCCGGTCTGGAAAGTCATCCACAACATACTTTGGCCAAAGCGCAACAAAGTGATTTTGGTGGGTTGCTTTCGTTTGAATTGAAAGGTGGTCAGGAGGCTGGTTGGCGCTTGGTTGATGCCACTCAACTGCTTTCTATCACGGCCAATCTAGGGGATGCTAAAACAACCATCACGCATCCTGCGACCACGACGCATAACCGATTAACCGCTGAACAACGTGCTGAAGCCGGTATTAGTGATGGTTTAATTCGTATTGCTGTTGGACTAGAAGACATCGAAGACATTAAAGCTGATTTGCTTCGTGGTATGCATTAACTATCGCCTTTAATTATCG
>CAZCOZ010000008.1:15594-25715 GCA_964500555.1 uncultured Thiotrichaceae bacterium
CACTAAAAAATGATAGAACTAGTATGACGGAACTGGTATGACAGAATTAACAGCACGTGAATTGCTCCTCATGCTGTATCAAACAGCATTAGATTCGGTTGATGGACGTTATCTTGTTAATCAGTTCCTGCAGGGTGAACAGAAAATACCTTATACACATTGCGTGGCGATAGGAAAAGCTGCCGCTGCAATGTTACAAGGTGCGCTAGAACAAACGCCTTCAATCACGCAGTCACTATTAATTTGTCCTAGTGCGAAAATTACGCGTCAGTTAAAGAAAAACAAAACCATTACCTGTGTAGCATCATCACACCCTGTGCCAGATGAAAAATCTATCGCAGCAGGGAAGTACTTGTTAGATTTTCTTTCAGCCACCACAAAAAACGATAAAATTTTATTTCTTATCTCAGGCGGTACTTCAGCACTAGTCGAAGTGCCCGTTCAAGATGTTTCACTCGAACAGTTACAGGAAATAAACAATTATCTATTAGCATCTGGAAAAGATATTCACCATATTAATGCATGGCGACAACAGTTTTCACAGATTAAGGGCGGCGGTTTATTAAACTGGATTAAAACGCCAAACGTCACGCAGTTACTCCTTTCTGATGTAAAAGAGGATAAACCAGAATTTATTGGTTCAGGTTTACTGGTTGGTACAGTCACAGAAACGGATGGTGACAAATTTTTATTAAAACAGATAACTAACAGTCGAATAGCCGTAAATAATCCAGTTAAAGTAAATACGCACATTATCGGTAATATTAAACTTGCCATGCAATCTGTTAACGCTGCAGCACAAAATCAGAATTTAGATAGTTTTATCTACGATGAATTTTTAGAAGGTGACGTAATGGATGTTGCTGAATCTCTGTATGCGATATTAAAAAAGGCGAAGTCCGGAATACATATCTGGGGAGGCGAAACCACCGTACAGCTACCAGAAAAGTCAGGTATCGGTGGTCGAAATTTAACGCTGGCATTAGCTTTTTCACAATATCTGAGTAACGATAATTCTTTGCATTTACTTGCAGCAGGTACGGATGGCGTTGATGGTAATTCAAAATGTGCAGGTGGTATTGTTTCTATCTATACATCACAAAAAGCTAAAAAAATGGGTTTTGATTTGCAGCAGGAAATAGAGAAAGCCAATGCTGGAATGGTATTGATGGCAACAGATGACTTAGTTACTGCGGAAAGCAATACCAATGTGATGGATATCGTTATTGCTTATAAATTAAAGGATTGAATATATAAAGCTTTCTGACGAATTATTTTAAAAAGAGGTTGTCACAGAAATTATGAAAAAATTATTAATCACTCTATTTTTTGCTTTGCCAGTTAACTTTCTATCCCTAAGTTTAATGGCTGCCAATAATAATATCGAAAGCAGCAGTTCTACAACCACGGTTAAAAGCGCCGAGAATAGAGTTGTCTTGCTTGAACTATATACTTCGGAAGGTTGTAGCAGTTGTCCGCCAGCCGACCATTTTCTAACTAAGCTGAAAAAGCAAGGCATTAGCGATGAGAAAATAATTCCACTGGCTTTTCATGTCACTTATTGGGATTATATTGGCTGGAAAGATCGTTTCGCAAAAAAACAGTTTGATACTCGGCAACGTGACCTGGCGAGAAAGGCACGAAAAAATACGGTTTATACCCCTCAATTTGTTTTTTCAGGAGAGGATTTTCGGCTTCACTCTCAGTTTAATAATGCAGTAAATAAATTTGTCGAACAGAAGGCGCAGGTTAATTTAACATTAACAGTAGATAAACAGGTTGATGAATTACATATTAATCTAGCATCCGATCTTTCAGCAGCAAGATTAGAAGATGTTGAGCTTTATATTGCTGTGCTGGAAAACAACTTAAGCAGTGATGTTCGTGATGGTGAAAACGAAGGAAAGAAACTACAACACGATTATGTAGTGCGGCAGTTGTCTTCACTTTATAGTCAGACAAAATATCAAAAGTACTTAGAGAAAAAACATATTATTACGCTTGAACCTGAATGGAAAAAGCAGGACTTAAGTATTGTTGCTTTCGCAGAAGATACAAAAACAGGGGAAATATTACAGGCAGTTAAATATAATTACTAATCTCACGATTTGTACCAGTGGTTTCGTAACGCTTTTAAAACTTTGTTGCTGTAGACTCTAGAGCCACGGCTACCGTTATAACGTGCCAGTGCTTTATGTAAGTCATTTTTTTCTATGTCCATATAGTACCTTAAGATTGTACAGCCCATGCGTAAGTTGGTTTTAAGGTCAATGAGGTTATCGTCAGGACGGCCGACTTCTTTTAACCAGAAGGGCATTACCTGCATTATGCCTTGAGCACCTGCTTTGGAAATGGCGTAGCTATCGAACCAGCTTTCTACTTGAATTACGGCTAATACTAATTCGGGTTGGAGTTCTGCTCGGGTCGCTTCTAAATGAATCTGTCTGAGCATAGACATCCGTGTTTTTTCGTCTTTAATGAATCGTTGTAAACGATTCGACATATCAACTAGCCAAACTTCTGCATGGAACTGATCATCAAAGCTGCTTGTTGAATTGATAGCTTCAGTTAGAGCCAAACGTAATTTTGGATCGATTATTTTATTTCCTGCATACACACTATTAACGACAGTAATCGTTAATAGTAAAAAAAGCGGGGGAAAAAATTTCTTTAACATGGTTTAAATATAGTCATAGAATGTGTTTTTGTCATTCTCGAGTGTTTTTATTGGAAATCTGAAAATTGCAAATTAATCGATATTTTTGAAATATTTAACTAGACCTCGGTAAAAACACTCGGGGATGAGGATACGATTAATCGGGGGTAGTAGCGATTACTCTGTTAAGAAAGTGACAATTTCGTCGAGTGCAATATCCTTACTTTCTTTCTGGCTACGTGATTTATACTCCACTTTATCCTCTTTCAGCCCCCGATCACCAATTACAACACGATGTGGTATGCCGATTAAGTCGAGATCAGCTAACATGCCGCCTAAGCGTGCCTTTTCGTCATAAAGCAAAACGTCTAAACCTGCAGCGGTTAATTCATCGTGTAATTTAATTGCTGCATCGCGAACTTCTTCAGATTTTTGCATATTAACTGGAGCAATGGCAACATCAAAAGGTGCAAGGCTTTTTGTCCAGATAATACCGTTGTCATCATTGTTTTGCTCAATGGCTGATGCCACAATGCGTGTAATGCCAATGCCGTAACAACCCATTGTCATTGTTGTCGCTTTACCGTTTTCATTTAATACTGTGGCGTTCATGGCTTCGGAATATTTGCTGCCGAGCTGGAAGATATGGCCAACTTCAATGCCGCGTACAATTGATAATGTACCTTCACCATCAGGACTGGCATCACCTTCCACAATATTTCGCAGGTCAGCCGCAATGGGTACGGCGCAATCACGTTCCCAGTTAACGCCCGTTAAATGTTTGCCATCTTCATTCGCACCGCAAACAAAATCAGCGCATTGTAGTGCGGCGTAATCAGTAATTATTTTTATTTTTAGATCGACTGGGCCGAGTGAACCCGCTGAGCATCCAGCGACCTGTTTAATTTGTTCATCACTGGCAAAACAGAAAGGTGATGCAATATCGGGATGGTTAGATGCTTTTATTTCATTAAGCTCGTGGTCGCCACGTAAGACTAATGCGACGACTGAGTTTTCTTCGCTACCTTCGACTAATAATGTTTTGAGACATTGTGATTCTGCCACAGAAAGAAACTGGCTGATCTCTTCGATGCTGTGTTGATTCGGTGTATCAATCTTTTTCATTTCTGCTGTTGCTGCAGGACGAGGTGAGGTATCTGCTATAGTTTCAGCTTTTTCTACATTGGCCGCATAATTACTTTCGCTAGAGAAGGCGATGGCATCTTCACCTGAGTCAGCGAGTACATGGAATTCATGCGAGCTGTTGCCACCAATCGAACCACTGTCTGCCATTACTGCACGAAAGTTCAAACCTAAGCGAGTGAAAATATTGGTGTAAGTCTGGAACATAATGTCGTACGTTTTCTGCAAGCTTTCCTGATTACTGTGGAAGGAATAAGCGTCCTTCATAATAAACTCACGTGAGCGCATGACACCAAAGCGAGGACGTACCTCATCACGAAACTTGGTTTGAATTTGATAATAGGTGATAGGCAGTTGTTTGTAACTGGATAGTTCTTTACGTGCTAAATCAGTAATGATTTCTTCATGCGTCGGACCGAAACAAAACTCACGTGAATGGCGGTCATTAAAGCGTAATAATTCGGGGCCGTATTGTTCCCAACGTCCTGATTCTTGCCAAAGTTCGCTGGGCTGTACCGCAGGCATTAAGACTTCTAAAGCACCGCATTTGTCCATTTCTTCGCGCACAATATTTTCAACTTTACGCATCACACGTAGCCCTAAAGGTAGCCAGGTATAAAGGCCAGATGCCAGTTTGCGAATCATGCCAGCACGCAACATGAGTTGATGGCTGGTCACCTCGGCGTCGGAAGGCGTTTCTTTTAAAGTGGTTATTTGAAATTTAGATAAATACATATTCGCTATACTCGGTAGGCACTACTCGATAAAATAGGCGCATTCTATCAATTTATGAGCACTATGAGACCCTCGTTTTTTAGTTTATTTTTTCTGTGTTTAATGGTTCGACCAACTTTGTTGTGGGCAACTGAGACAGGTAACGTAAAAATAAGCAATCTAAAAGTAATCAGTGCGGTATTAAAGAGTGATTCCACAAATAACGGCTCTATGTTCGCTAAACAGTCCGCTAAACAATCGGTGAAGCAATTCACCCTTGAAAATGCAGAAAGATTAAACCTGTCGCAACATGAAACATGGCTGGCATTATTGCATTATAAGCGTGAGACAGTGTTTCGTAATGTGATTAGTCAGGTAGATGACGACACGTTTTTCTTTCATCCAGAAGGAAAGCGTGATGCGAGGGCCGAGTTAATTTCCAGCATTAAGGCTTTTTTTGAAGGGCCACAAAGCGGTCATGCGCAATGTCTTTTCCCTGCGCGTTGGTGGTGGTTAAAACAGCAAGTGAATCTTGGTGATGCTTATGATGTGCGTTGTCCACAGCTGGAGGCCTTTATGCGCAGGATTGCGCACGACAAACTGGTTCTGGTTTTCCCGACGATGTATTTAAACAATCCCGGTTCGACATTTGGTCATACCTTTTTACGATTTGATGACGATGATAAATCTAATTTACTTTCGAAAACATTGAATTATGCCGCGCGAGTAGATAAGACGGACAATATTTTTAATTATGTGAGAAAAGGGGTGTTCGGTGGTTATACGGGATTTTTTCGTATGCGATCTTATTTTGAAACCGTTCAGGAATATAACAATATTGAAAACAGAGATATTTGGGAATATCAACTGGCATTCAGTAAAAAAGAAATCAAACAGTTGGTCAGGCATGTCTGGGAGATTAAAGATATTGATTTTGATTATTACTTTTTTAAAGAAAATTGTGCTTACCGATTATTAGCAATGTTAGATGTGGTACGTACAGGAATGCAATTAACGGGTGAGGGTAAGTTTCCTGTTTATGCAATACCGGTGGACACAGTGCGCGCACTTGATGAAATAGGTTTAATAAAGTCGAGGAGACTTCGAGCCTCTTTAGTCACACGAATTGATCATCATTTTTCAGAAAATAAAAACAATGACAACATAGTTTTAAAGATTGCAACAGAAAAAAATGTGATTGAGAAAGGAGCAATTTTGAAGAATCTGGATGGCGTGAAACGTGACGTGGATAAAGTAAATATTTTGCAACAAAGTCACAATATATTACAGTTTCATGGTGAAGCGTCATCGACTAAAGCGCAAAATATTCTGGAGTTAGCGAACAAGCTCAGTAATAAATCATTGCTGAAAGGGAGAAACACAGTAGATAATCAGGCTGCAATAGAAGCTAATTATGGAAAAGTTTCACCAGAAAAAGGCCATGAGTCTATTCGTATTTCTGCCGGTTATGGCAAGCAGAATGCGCGCGAATATATTGATTTGCAATTTCGTCCTGCGTTCCATAGTTTAATGGATTCAGTGCAGGGTTATATGCCTGGAGCCGCGATAAATTCTTTTGATGTGCAATTAAAATGGTTTGCCGATTCTGCTGCGGGGTTAGACGAAAATAATTCAGGAGAAGGAAAGTTGAGATTGGAAAGTTTGGGTCTTTTAAATATTACTTCTTTAAATCCAGTGCGTCGCTGGAATCAGGCGGTATCCTGGTTATTAGATTTACGTATCGATAGAACGCAATTAAGTAAAACGAACTCGGTACGAAATTTTATCGGTCGTGGTGGTATCGGCTTGAGCTTTCAGAAAAAACAGTTTTTTCCGTTTTTGATGTTTTTAGGGGAGGGGAATTTATCATCTCATTATGAGAAGGGATACAGTTTTTTATTGGGCTTACAGGCGGGTTTGCAGTTAAATTTTAAATCAAATCGATTTATGCTGAGTTATCAAAATGATAAAGCCGTTTCTGGTTTTGACTTAGGTAGAACGGAAAGTAAATTACAATGGCAATATAATTTTCAGATTAATCACGCAATGCATTTACGCTATAGATACAGCGAATATGATTTTTTTGATGATGAAGACTGGTCGGTAAGTTATAACTATTATTTTTGAAAGCAGTAATCACAAAAAAACTAAAATATAATTCGTCATTACGAGCAACAATGCATTAACGACAATATTTACGCTGTTTCTTTTTAGCTGCAGATAGACGTTTCTGACGTTGTTTTTCAGATAAATAAGTGTATTCACCTTTTTTGTTAATCTCACGCATACGACCGCGGCTTGAGATTTTTTTATAATCTTCTCTGCCTTCTTTACATAAGCGGCGTTTTTCTTTTTTAGAGATTTTTGGTTTTTCTGCTTTGACTGGTTTTTTATCAGCTTCTTCTTTAGCGGATTCCTGAGTCGAATTCTCTTCTGAGCCTTCTTTTTTTGTGCCTTCTTTTGCTTCTGTGCTTTTTGTAGGAATGGGTTTACTCGTTTGTGATTCGTCAATGTCCATTCGTTGTGCAGAGGTATTTCCAGCCTGGTCGCTGTAGTTAACCTGACCGTTTTCATCAACCCATCTGTATACCTTTGCAAACAGTGGTGTTTGAATAAGTAAGCCGATGGTAATAATGGATATGATTTTTACTGATAATGTCTTAATAGTCATAATTCCGTTTTAGAACCTTGTGTTTTTAACCCATTAACCAGCGTCTGGTGTTACCATAGGACTCTCCGATAACGACGATGCAACCGTTGATTACGACGGTCGAACAGGTAATTGTTAAATAATAGCAGTTAGAATAGAAAAAACGATGTTAAATCAGTTAATGCTGAAATTATTATTTATCAATATAGGCTTATCAAATCAGACCATGAATTCATTATCAAAACGGTGTATTTAATACTATGGCTGATCGTCGATTAAAAATATTTCACACTGTGGCACGTTTGCTTAATTTCACTAAAGCCGGTGAACAACTCCATATGACTCAGCCAGCGGTGACCTTTCAAATTCGCCAGTTGGAAGAACAATTTAATACTCGCCTGTTTGATCGCACACACAATAAAGTAACGCTCACCGAAGCGGGTAAGCAGGTCTATCTGTACGCGGATCGGATTCTTAAGTTATATGAGGATATGACACACAGCATTACAGAAATGACGGGTGATGTTAGTGGTGGCGTGTCACTTGGGGCGAGTACCACAATTGCTGAATATATGTTGCCACTGCTCATTGGTAATTTTAAGGTAAAATACCCAGATGTGAATATTAGTCTGAAGGAATCTAACTCTGAAGATATTATTGCCATGGTCGAAAATAATGTTGTTGATTTGGCAATCGTAGAAGGCTCGGTGAATAATAAAAATTTGATTGTTGAGCAATGTCGAGTTGACCAGCTGGTTGTTATCATGCCGAATAATCATGACCTGGCAAATGAATCGACGCTGCAGGTTAAAGACATTTTAGAGCACCCTTTTATTTGTCGTGAAAGTGGTTCGGGTACGCAGGAAGCGATTACCAATTATGTTAGTCAACAAAGCCCAAACAGTATATTAAAAATTTGTTTTGAATTAAGTAGCCCTGAAGCAATCAAAGGAGCGGTTGAGGCGGGAATGGGTATTTCTATTGTTTCACGCGCAAGCATTGATAAAGAATTACGCTTAGGTACGTTAACGGCGGTTGAACTATCGCCAAAATTAGAACGGCCGTTTTCCTTTGTTCGTCAACGTTATAAATTTAAGTCTCGCGCAGCGGATGAATTGTTAGGTTTTGCGCAAGAATTTTGTAAGCAAATGAGTTGATATATTTGAATGTGTAAGGTGAATCAATCAAGATGGACTAATGATGAGTAACGTTAAAAGTAGCAAAAAGTTAATCGAGTTGTATGAATCATTAGACGAGGAGAGGCAGCAAAGCTTGAGTGATTTCGCTGATTTTTTACTGGCTAAATCAGGCCCCGTTCTAAAAGAAGTTCTCCCACCAGAAGATATTCCACGTCCTGAAGAAGAAACCGTTGTGGGTGCGGTGAAACGTCTCAAACTCAAATATCACATGGTTGAAAGTATGTCGGTATTTTCTGCAGCATCGGAATTGATGACCGACCATATGGTAAAGGGGCGTGATGTAGTAGAAGTGATTGATGAAATGGAAGTTTTATTTCATGATGCGTACAGCAAATTAGTCGATGATATGGCTAAATCTAAAGTTAAAACTGAAACACCTGAGGAAATAAATGATTGACGTTATTCGGAGTTGGTTTGAAAAACATTTTTCAGACCCGCAGGCTGTTATGCTTGCTTTTTTTCTTGTGTTTGGCAGTATCCTGGTTTTATACTGGGGTGAAATACTCACGCCCGTGTTAGCGGGTGTTGTTATCGCTTATATTCTTGAAGGGCTGGTGGGTAATATTACACGGCTTGGTGTACCAAGATTTATTTCATTTTTAATTAGCTATGCTATTTTTACTGCTACGGTAGCGTTAATTCTTTTCGTTTTAGTTCCTCTTGTTATTAGCCAGATATCACAACTGGTTTACGACTTTCCAAAAATATTGGGGAAAATTCAGGAGTTGTTACTTTCGATACCAGAAAAATATCCCATGTTTGCTGATCAGGAAGTTGAAAAAATGCTGGGTAGTTTTTCTGCAGAACTAGTTAGTGTGGGTCAAAAATTAGTTTCCGTTTCTTTGTCCTCTGCGGTGGATGTGTTTACTGTTTTGGTTTATCTGATAATTGTTCCATTACTGGTGTTTTTTTTATTAAAAGATAAAGTTCAAATAATGAGGTGGTTTCAGCGTTTTTCTCCCGAGCAGGATGGTTTATTGCATTCAGTGTGGAGAGATGTTGACAGTAAAATGGGGAATTACATTCGAGGTAAGTTGTTGGAAATTGTTATTGTTGGTGTTGCAACGTTTATACCGTTGCAATATATGGGCATGAATTATGCCGCGACAATGAGTTTGTTGGTGGGGTTATCCGTGATAATTCCTTATGTCGGCGCAGTTGCGGTGACGGTTCCAGTTGCCATTATCGCCTGGTTTCAATGGGGCGCTACAAGCGATTTTATGTATTTGATGATTGCCTATTTAGTCGTGCAATTTCTGGATGGCAATGTTCTGGTGCCATTATTATTTTCAGAAGTCGTCGATATGCACCCGGCAGCAATTATTATTGCGGTCCTTTTCTTTGGTGGATTATGGGGTATTTGGGGTGTGTTTTTTGCAATACCACTTGCGACCTTAATTCAGGCTGTATTAAATGCCTGGCCATCGATTCAAGAAGTAAATTAGTTATTCTTAGAGAGCTTTGCACGAAGCATCTTTTTTGCCGTGTCGGCGTTAAAAATAGTCTCAAATGCTGTTGACATTTCAACGACGATTTATGTTTTAAATGTGACATTTTTGTTAGCCATGTCTCATTTTTTATGTGTTATTGGCGTGATTAATAAAAAATCTCACTTGAAAGCATCGGTTCCTAAAATGTTGATATAGAGGGGGTTCAGGCGATTTTGTTTTTACTATCATTGCGAAATCGATTTTTTATATACCGTTGGTAAGTCATTTATTTAAGTGGCATGTGTTTTGCAGCGTAGCTTAGTAGTTAC
>CAZCOZ010000008.1:25815-34838 GCA_964500555.1 uncultured Thiotrichaceae bacterium
TTAGTAGTTACCTCGAAAATTACAGGGAATAACAATGAACACATTACGTGCAATACTTTTAGTTACATCAACTTTTTTAAGCACTCATCTAATGGCGCAGGAATATGTGCTTTCAATACAGCCTACGTTATCAATGGATGAGACAGTAAAAGCCTATCAACCATTGGCTGATTATCTTACAGAAAAGACAGGTCATCAAATTTCCATTAAGACATACAGAAATTTTTACAGTTATTGGCATAAAATGAAATCGGGTAAAGATTTTGATTTAGTTCTGGACTCTGCTCATTTTACGGATTACCGAATACAAAATCAGGACTACACTGCTTTAGTAAAAATTCCTGATACGGTGAGTTTGTCTTTAGTCGCTCATGAAAATTTATCTGTTTCTAAACCTGAAGATTTAACGCGAAAATGCATTGCGAATACGCCATCTCCCAGCTTAAGTGGCATCAGGTTTTATGAAATATTTAATGATCCCGCAAGACTACCCAGAGAAATTTCAGTAAAAAACGCGCAGGAAGCGGTGAATGCCATAGCCAACGGCAAAGCAGACGCAGCCATAATCCCTTCGGCATTAGTTAAAAAGTATAGCTTCTTAAATACCGTTGCGACAACGCAACAGATTCCCAATATGGCAGTATCCGCATCACCAACAGTGCCGTTGGATGTAAAACAGAGTATTCAGCAGGCGTTAATGGATGCAAGTGAGTCTGCAGAAGGTAGAGTGATGCTTGAAAAAGTATCTTTATCTTCATTTGTAACAACAGACAATAAAGAATACGCGGGTTATTCAAGTTTGCTGCATAATGTTTTTGGTTATTAGTTTTTTTGTTATCGATGAGAAGGTGAGAAAAATAGTTTAAGTCAATTTAAATAATCTCATTATCTAAAGCAACAACAATAAATTTCTCAGCAGCCATCGCACCGTGCATATTTTTTTCGAGCGTGGTAATGGCTTTATTATTAAAGAAAAGCTGATTTTCCCACATACTAATGACATGTTCATTGACTCGATATGAGACAGGTTTAGCCAACTTTTTCACAGTGTGTACAGAGAGTGTTGCACCAGAAATATTATCAATGTTGCTAGTTAATTGTTGATTTTTTTTGAGTTCAGCTTGTTTAAATTGATCAGTAAAGAATGCGTCCCTTATATCAGGCTCTAAGGAGTCTTTAGAACTGATATCCTAAACCTAGATTAAATCCGTCCTCATTACCCGCATCATCGTTTTGAGCCTGGTAGTCAAATTTCACGACGACATCTTCATGTGGCCAGTAGTTAAAGCCAACATCCGTTTGTGATTCATTTTTAGCGTCCTCATTGCTCCATGCGTTTTGACGAACAAAGACACCAAATTTGGAACTGACTTTGTAAGATGCTTCTATATAGCCACCGTCTTGCGAGTCTTTTCCAGCCGCTTCAGCATCATCACCATCGATAGCCCAGTTTGCGTACAGTGCAGTTAATGTAACGTTTGATACGTTATAACGCGCATGAGCTTCGATTAATGTTGCGCCATCAACGCCATCGGTACTGTTTTGTGTAATGTCATCCTGAATTTGTAGCGTGCCTGCTAATTCAAGTCCGCTAATGCCCGTGTATTTAATACGCGCAGTTGCGGCCAGATTACGTGCTTTCGCTTCCCCCGTTTTTTGGCGGCCACTTCTAATTTTTATATCTGCTGCATCGACTTCCAAGCCACTATGTAGAGCAATATCGTAACTCATTCCAGAAGCCGAATTGCCCGATAACATTGCACCACCTTCCCACCATGTTGCCGGGATAATATTTTTTTCTACAGGGTTACGTTCTACGCCGTAAAAAGTAGGCGGCTCATGTGTTTCATTCAGAATACCAACAGGAATTAAAAAGACACCGGCATTCACTTTCATGTTGTCATTTAAGTCGATTTGTACATAAGCCTGCTCAACTTCCACTGCACCGACTTGGCCTTCGCCAGCAATAGCGTGTTCAATTTCAAATTCAGAGAAGAGTCGAACGTCATCGTTGAATTCGTGATTAACAAATAAAACAACGCGGTGTAAGTCGAGTTCTCTTTTATCGTCCTTCAAATCACTGCTCAGGTTGTTGTAGTGAAGTTCACCGTAACCGCCAACCGATGTGCTGTTTGAGCTACCGCTGTTGTTGTTTGTTTCCACCTGGTCTACAAGTTGGTTGAACTTCTCCTGTAGCGCTTGAAATTCTTCATCGCTAACAGCCAATGCAACTGGTGATAAAACAATTGAAGATAAACCGAGTGCTATCGCACCAGCGAGAGAATTTTTTATAAATAATGGCTTCATGAATTACTCCAAAATAATATGTATTAATAACTTTATGTATTAGCTTTCAAATAGACAGTTGCTATTTAGATAATTGCTATTCTTTAAACAGATGACTGTATTAAGTGGGGAGGTATTATACATATCAGTAACACTAATCAAATAATTATCATATAGATTATCGTATGCCTTCATGGGTAGCTGTTATAAGCCTGGGTCTTGTAATGTGCTATCCGTAAGGTGAGGAAGGTGATTATTTTCTAGATTTTATTGCAATAGGTCCCTGGTTTTTAAAGTGTTTACCTTTTTTTGATTGGTAAAATAATCGAATTTTTTCGAAGTCTTTATGAATGTCACCCGTTGGGGAAATAACTGTATCGAAACCAATGATACGATTGGGATAATCAACATAGCCCAAACAAATAGGCACTTTTGCAGTTAGGGCGATGTAATAGAAGCCCGATTTCCAATATTCGGTTTTCGAACGCGTGCCTTCGGGTGCAAGGCATAAAATCATTTCCTGATGATTTTTAAATTGTTGCGCAATTTGCTCGATGAAACCTGTCGATGCGGATCGGTCAACGGGAATGCCACCAAGCGCACGAAAAATTGTATTCAGTGGCCCGATGAATAATTGTTTTTTAGCAACCCAGGTGATTTTTTTTTGTACAAACCAGAAGCAGAGAAGGGCGAGAGGTAAATCCCAGTTAGAGGTGTGCGGTACCCCGATTAAAACAAACTTTTTTTCTTTCGGCAGACTCACGTCAACGCGCCAGCCAATCATTTTTAATATAATAATTGAAAATGTTTTTAGCATGGAGTCTGAAGCGGTGAGTTATTGTTGCACATTATTACGGTGGGTTGTCATCGTCGGCTATCATGCTCAGCTGTAATAGTGGCTGCAATGGTTGGCTGTAATGGTAGATCGTTATGATGGATCACTTGGGCCAATTATTTTGTTTAGCAATGTGAAGTTTTTCATAAGCAGCTAAAAGTTTATTGTGTGCAATAAAACCATCAAGACTTAGTCCAGGACTGTGTAATCCAAAGAAATTTTCTTTGCAAGAGATAACCGTTAATCCATTCTCCAGTGTTTGTTCATCAAATAATAAGGCTAAACTATCAGTGTAATCGTTTAGATTTCGTTGTGCATCAGAATCAATTTCCAGTAGCGCTTGCAGGCATTGATAAAACCGTGTCGCATCAGTATCAAGTTGTTCAATATTTAAACACCAGTTTACCCATTCAATAGCTGCATCATTTTTTAAGGCAAGGCATAACATTGCTTTAAGTTCACCGATACGCAAACGAGCCCACACGGTGTTGGGGTCAGGAGCAATACCGATGAATTCAGCCACACGTTGCAGGTCGTTAAAGCCACCTTCATCAAGTTTGTTTAACATGGTTTGCCATTGTGTCGCATTAAGATTTTTTAATGACAAAATATCTTCGCGAAATAATGCGCCTTCATTATTGTTATTCCAGACCAGATCATCGACAGGGTAAATATCAGACATGCCAGGCACAATAATGCGACAGGAATAAACATTTAAATGTTCATAGTCGGCAATATAAATATCAAAATCGAGCTGGTGAATTATCTTGCATAGATAATCAAACTCATCTGTTGTAGATGCGTCGTGATCCCAGTCGTTGAATTCATAATCGGGTTTGTTTTTGAAAAAATCATAAGCAATTAAACCACTGGAATCGATGAAATGTATTTCAAGGTTGTGGTGGTCGGCAATTTCATCTAAATCGAAACTGGGAGATTGAAAACCGTCGAGTTGATCAAGATCACGCCCCTGTAATAATTCGGTGACGGTGCGTTCCAGTGCCACTTCAAAACTGGGGTGTGCACCAAAAGAGGCAAACACGGTAGCATTGAGTGGATTAATTAGGGTAACACTCATTACCGGGTACAGACCACCAAGTGAAGCATCGGCAATACGCAGGCCATAACCGTGTTGTTTTAATTTGTCGATGGCTTCAACGATTTTTGGAAAACGCTGCAAAACTGCATCAGGAACTTCAGGTAAACAAATTCCTTCGGAAATAATTTTATTTTTAACATAACGTTCAAAAATTTCAGACAGACTTTGCACGCGAGCTTCATTTTTTGTATTGCCAGCAGACATGCCATTGCTGACATAAAGATTGCCAATAATGTTTATCGGAAACCAGATGTGTTTACCATCACGTTGACGTTGGTACGGACAGGCGCAAATGCCGCGTTCTCCGCAACCAGAATTTGTATCGAATATTTTAGACGCAGTTAGCTCATTATCAGGATCGTAAAATTGCCAGAGTTTATCGTCAAGCAAACCATCAGGAATATTGTCACTGTTGTTATTAGTACCGTCACTGGTAAACCAGCGTTCATCGGGGTAATGAACAAAATCATCACTGGCAAATTTTTCACCTAAATAAAAGTCAGCGAAAAAATAATTACAGCTAAGCCGTTCGAAATATTCGCCAATGGCACTGGCAAGACAAGATTTTTTTGTCGTGCCTTTACCATTGGTGAACATCAGACCGCAGTCTTTATCACGAATGTGGACTGAAAGAACATTTGGTATTGGGTTCAACCAGGATGCTTCTTCAACGTCTATATCTAGCGTTTTAAGTTTAGCCTGCATGCTGGTGATCGAATCTTCCAATGCAGCATCTTTCCCTTTGATAAAGGTTTGTTTGGTCATGATGGCCTTTTATTTTTAAATGAAATTATTTATGTGCTTTGCAAGCAGTTAATACTTGATCAACATGTTCTTTTACTTTTACGCCGCGCCATTCTTCAAGCAAAGTGCCATCCGCGCCAATTAAAAAAGTGCTGCGGTCAACACCCATGTATTCTCTACCGTACAGTTTTTTTAATTTAATGACATCAAATTGTTTACACAACGATTCATCTTCATCCGAGAGGAGGTCGAAGTTAAACTTTTGTTTCGCTTTGAAGTTTTCGTGTCGTTTTATACTGTCACGTGAAACACCAAGAATAACGCTGTTCTGGCGAGTGAATTTTGCTTTCGCGTCTCGAAAGTTCTGGCCTTCAGTGGTACAGCCCGGTGTGCTGTCTTTAGGGTAAAAATAAAGCACGACTTTTTTTCCACTAAAATCTTTTAAGCTAAGTGTTTTATCGCCAGTAGCTGGCCGCGAAAAGTTTTTTATTTTTTTACCGATGGTTACCATGAGTTACCTGAATAAGTTATATGTAAAGTGAGAAAAAATTTAAATAAACTATCTAGAGTTAATTCTGAAATTAAATATTTGTCAATTCAGCATCGAGATTAAGTTCATCACAGGTATCCATGAAAGATTCACGCAATTGTGCGATATTAATATCTACAGGGATCTCTATTGTCATGTGCAAAGCGAACATAGGTGATCCCGTGTGCGGCGCAGCATATCGTTCCGTCTGTGCATTGACGATATTAATATTTCGATTAGAAAAAAAGCTTGCGATATTGCGAACAATACCTGGGTTGTCGAGCGCCGACACTTCGACTGAATAAGGAATAGTATTTTTAGTTGCGTCTGTTTCTGTTGTTGGTTTTAACAACAGGCGCATTTGTAACGACTGCTCGATTTCACTTAGCTGTGACTGAATGGCGTCAATAGATGACTGTTTGCCACTGACGAGTAACAAAATGGCGAACTCGCCACCCAATACACTCATGCGGCTGTCTTCAACATTAAGCGCGTGAGTGTAAATAATATTACTGAGTTCATCGACGATGCCTGGACGATCCGCGCCCAAAGCAGAAATAACAAGTTGCGTTTTCATGGTTTTCGTTTCTATGGTTTTGTTATTGTAGGTGAGTATGAATATCCACAGTGTAAACAAAAACGATGAAAACAAAAAGCATTGTTTGTTATTGATTGTAATGAGGCATGAAAAAACGGCGGGTCGCTAGTGTCATGAAAAAATAGATTTTGTTATTCCCGAATGTTTTTATTGGGAATCTAAACTTTGTACTATCCGAAATACTGGATTCCCGTATACAAGCATTCGGGGATGACAATGAGAGTAAGTTTAAGAGTTACTATGCAGAGTGGTGGGCGAAAGTAAAACTATAAAAGTGTGGTTTTATAGCGAGTATAATTTACCCTAATTCAGATAATTCTCGCATCAGCATTGCAGGGTTGCTGGTGTTAAGCTCCATAAGACGACGTAAATGTTGCAAACTATCAACATCGATTTGCAGCCATTCTAATCCCCAGTTACCTTCATCCATGCGTTTGATTTTTACCCGCGCGTGAATGGAAACATCATCGCCAAGAAACAGACCCATGCCGCAGGGGTTGTTAATATCAATATCGAGATTTTCAGGCGGTTCGACCAGCATTCCTTTGAGGGAAATATCGAGCAGATTACAGCTCCATTCTTCATCTCCGCATTGCATTAAAATTTCTGCATTAAAAGGGATTCGGTTGTAACTGCGACGTTCATTTTTTGTGCTTTTATCCACAGTGATGCCTATACGATGAAAGTTTCTGGTGAGCCTGGCTGCGTGTTGCGGCGATCGACTTGAACCAAGTATAGTCAGGAATTCAACAATACCCAGAAAAAGCCCGATAATTCCTACTTTTAGCCACGTATTTCATTGAAAAAGTCATCAAATATTGATTAACTGTGCGCCTTATCTTTCCGGGGTTTTTAATGTACAAAAGCGGCATGTTTCGAGGCAGTATGGTTGCGTTGGTGACACCAATGCAGGAAGACGGTAGCGTTGATGATCAAAGTTTGAGCGATCTGGTTGAGTTCCACATAAAAAACGATACTAAAGCTATTGTATCTATGGGCACAACAGGCGAATCCGCTACGCTGGATATGGATGAACATTGCGAGGTAATGCGGCGCACAGTCGAGCTGGCCAGCGGTCGTATTCCTGTGATAGCGGGTACGGGTGCAAACTCAACTTCAGAGGCGATTGAATTGACTCGTTGCGCGCAGCAGGGCGGAGCGGATGCCTGTTTGCTGGTCACCCCATATTATAATAAACCGCCGCAGCAAGGTTTGTATCTGCATCATAAAAAAATCGCAGAAAGTGTTGATATTCCACAGATTCTTTACAATGTTCCTGGCCGCACCGCATGCGATATGTTGCCCGAAACCGTAAAACGCTTATCAGAAATCGACAATATTATTGGTCTTAAAGATGCTACTGGTGATCTTGTTCGTTTAGCGCAAACTCAAAGCTTGCTGGACGACGTAGAGAGCGAGACAGATTTTGAACTCTACAGCGGTGATGATGAAACTGGCACTGAATTTATGCTGCGCGGTGGGCATGGCGTTATCTCCGTCACCAGTAATGTCGCGCCAAAGACCATGGCAGCAATGTGTAAGGCTGCATTGGCAGGTGATCGAACATTAGCGGAGTCAATTAATCAGCCGTTGACGGGGTTGCACGCACGGTTATTTTTAGAGGCGAACCCTATCCCGGTTAAATGGGCGTTGGCAGAAATGAAACTTATTCCCCACGGCATACGTCTACCACTGGTAGAACTTGCGGAGGAATATCATCAGCCACTGCGAGAAGCAATGAAACAGGCGGAACTGTTAGTCGGAGAAAAATCTTAATGTATCAAAATAAAAGTTTACGAGATAAAAGTTTATATATTGCTTCAATTTCACGTGCCGTTTCAATCGCGTTTTTATTATTAACGCTGACTGCAACATTGACGGCCTGTGGTGTTTTTGGTGGCGACGAGCGACCCGTGTACCAGAGTGCAGAATATTACAAAAATTTAGAAATTCCACCGAACTTAACCGCTCCCGATACAGTGGGTCAATTACACGTACCAAAACCCACTGATGCCGCGTTACAGAATTTTATTGATAATAATGAACTTAGCAGTACCGTGTCACCAACCTTTGATGGTGTGCGTATTGTTAATGAAGCCGATAATAGTTGGTTAGAAATCGATAAAAATGTTGATACGGTATGGGCTGACCTTATCGACTTTTGGCAAAATGAAGGGATCGAGCTTGTTGAAAAACGGCCATTGCTGGGTTTTATGGAAACGGACTGGGTTGAGCGGTTAGAAGCCGATGCAGGTTTTTTTAGAGGCTTGTTTCAACGGTTTGAGCCCGATGAAAAAGATAAATTTCGTGTGCGCGTTAGTGTTGGTGTTAGTGAAAGGGAAGGCGAGAACGGCAGTGATGCAACACGCGTTTCGGTCGCACATTCTAGAATAGAGCGTGTTTCTGGTGGCGAATTTGCAGATGAAGTGAGTTGGCGTTCGCGCCCCAGTGATGTTGAAG
Source organism: uncultured Thiotrichaceae bacterium (assembly GCA_964500555.1). Classification (GTDB taxonomy): domain Bacteria; phylum Pseudomonadota; class Gammaproteobacteria; order SZUA-229; family SZUA-229. Next base: position 34,367 of record CAZCOZ010000008.1, read on the forward strand.
CCGAGCGAGAAATCATTTCACGAATTGCTTTGTATACAGGTTTAAATCAAGGTCAGTCAAAACAGCTGGCGGATAAATACCGTAGTTATACTTCATTGGTTACGATGGATAAAACAAATGCAATAGCGCTGACAATGAAAGGCGATAAGAACTTTGTCTGGCAACGTGCCATTCGTGCGTTAGACCGTATGGGAATGAAAGATGTTCGTGAGCAGCAGCAAGAGAATAGTATTTATTTCACTGCGACAAAAATATCAAGCGCCCAACTCGATAAGGAAGAAGATGACATAGCAGAATCAAGCTGGTTGATGCAATGGTTTTCTGGTTCAGGCGATAAAAATTCAGCCGAGAACATGAATCGCCAATATCATTTAGAGTTGACTGAATTAACTGGTCGAGTGCAAATTGAAGTTAAAGACGCTGATGCAACGCAAACGACGAATGAGGACGGTGATGTGCAGGGCACCGCGTT
>CAZCOZ010000009.1:0-11395 GCA_964500555.1 uncultured Thiotrichaceae bacterium
GCTTATTGCCTACCTTTATTGTTTTTGCTTGTTTATAGTCATTTAAAGCTCGCCAAACAGTTTGTCCGTCTTCAAACATAATATTTGGTTCTGCAAATAAAGTATTGATAACTTTTATAATAGACGCCTTATCAAGGTTGTATTTCTTACCTTTAAGCGTCCAGACTGTTTCCGTTAGCACTACATCGGTGATCAAAATATTATTGTTACCTGCAATAATTGATGCTGCTTTTTTTGATTGTCCTACATCGTCATCAAGTAAATACCGAAGCAGTACATTCGTATCAACCGCAATCATGAATCAAGAGCACTTTGCAGCGAAGTCTCATCACTCAGCCGCTTATCAGCTTTAATACCTTTTAATAAACCCTTTGCTGCTCCCGGTATACTTTTAATAATTGTAATATGACCATTGTTATCAACATAACTATTATATTCATCTCCCGGTTCTATATGCGCCTGACGGCACTGGTCGACGGGCAATGTAATTTGTCTTTTTGCACTGACTTTCGGCATGGCACATGCCTCCTTTACTATATGACTATTAGTAAAGAATAACTATATCTTTACATTTTGTCAATAGGTAAAGAACTCCAGATATGGCATGAACTAAAAGAGTAAAAGGTGACGGAGGGAATAAAATTTAATCCCTCCGTCACCTTTTTACCACGTTGAACGATATGATATGGGTGGTCTGGCAGGTACATCCTTGTACGTCTTGGCATAGCAACTCCTTTGCTATTAAATTGTCGATGATTAAGTGTATTCGCATTTTAGGAAGTGGTCAAAAAATAATCCCTCCGTCACCTTTTTCCACCGTTATAAAACTCTTTTCCGACAAGCCGCTATTTGCGCCTGAATACGGTATATATAGTCACCGCTTAAACAATCACTGGTTAGTAGGCGGCGCGTCAAACTCGGGTGGTAAAACACTATTGCAATATTTCACCCAACAACAACTGGATGCAATGACACCGCAGTTAAAACCCGAGCAAGCTACAGGACTAAATTACTACCCCCTACCCACAACAGGCGAACGTTTCCCGTACAACGACAGTCTCAAAAAAAACATAACCGAGCCACGACCAGATGATGTAATTTTTTTTCAGGCACTGCTCGAAGGTATCGCCAATATTGAAGCCGACGCTTACAAAAAATTATTCGCACTGGGTGCAACGAACCCTACAAAAATATTTACCGCTGGCTGCGGCGCTAAAAATCAGGCCTGGAAAAAAATACGTGAACGAACAACCGGGGTTGAGATTACAAATGCGATTCACACAGAGGCTTGTTATGGTAGTGCGCTATTGGCAAGAGATGGGTATAAAAAAAACAGATGAAGGTCACTAATGGTTGTCATTCTAAAACAGACCAAAAAAAGTGGTTAAAAAATAATCCCTCCGTCACCTTTTTTCTCACCTTTTTTCTTATGCTGTTACCTCTCTTGGCAGCACGCTGGTTATAAAACTCTTTTCTGACAAACCTCTATTTGCACCCGAATACGGAATATACAGCCACCGCTTAAACAATCACTGGTTAGTGGGTGGTGCATCAAATTCGGGTGGTAAAACATTATTGCAATATTTTACGCAGCAGCAACTGAACGAAATGACGCCACAGTTAAAACCCGAACAAAGCACAGGACTAACCTACTACCCCCTACCTACAACAGGCGAACGCTTCCCTTATAACGACAGTAACAAAAAAAACATAACCGAACCGAGACCAAATGATGATGTGATATTTTTTCAGGCATTGCTTGAAGGTATCGCCAGTATTGAAGCCGATGCCTACAAAAAATTATCCGCATTGGGTGTGACAAAGCCTGCAAAAATATTTACCGCTGGTGGTGGCGCTAAAAATCAGGCCTGGAAGAATATACGTGAACGCATAACAGGCGTTAAGATTACAAATGCGATTCACACAGAGGCTTGTTATGGTAGTGCGCTACTAGCAAGAAATGGGTATAAAAAACTGATGATTAATTGAACTGCTCGTATAACTTTTTAAGATTGCCACTGCATTTTAAGCTTACGGTGATTCATTGCACAATCACGTAAATATAAATTAATTAGTGTCTGGTATGGAATACCTGACTCTTCTGATAAAGACTTAAAGTAATCTACAGAGTCACAATCAAGACGCATAGTCACTGGCTGCTTAAGGTATTTAATGTAAGGATTTTTTCTACCCTTCATTTTTGAAAAATCATAATGGTCTTTCATTTTCTTTCACTCCAATATACCTGTTGTTCATCTTTATCTGCTTTTCTTGCAGAAATAATCCGCACCTTTGTTTCCTTCTCTCTAAAACAGTGACAAACAACCAGCGTTTTAGATTTAAAGTTTGTGCCGAGTAAAAGAAAACGATCTTCATCTTCAGAATGTTCGGGATCAAAAAATTGAATTGCATGTTCATCAAAAAAGACTGTTTGAGCCTCTTCGAAAGTAACGCCATGTTTTTTGGTGTTTGACCTGTCCTTCTTTTTACCCCACTCGAATCTAAGCTTATCCATACGTACATTGTACTTACGCGTACCTAAATGTCAATATTATTAGGTTTTGAATTCTATCCGCTGAATATCGTGTTCAAGCAAGTGCTGCTTAAATAGCTCACGACAGGAATAACACCGAGTTTTGCTGCCACTGCTATGTATCTAAGGACAGAAAGGGGAATTGACCCGTCTGGTTATTCCATACATACTGCATGATCAAAAGAAAGAAAGTCCTCATCACCATTTGATGTTCCTGGGATAAAAACAAAAGCAACCACTGCAAATATTTTATCAGCGGTTAAAAACTCAAGAATGGATTAATACATTATTATCCGACTACCAAGCAATCAATATGACCAAGAAAAAATTCGACCTTAATAACCCCTGTATTTTTTGTCATCCGCGAAAAGAAGAAATTCTCGCTGAAAACACTTATGCACAAATCGTGCAGGATAATTCACCCGTCAGCAACGGACATTGTTTAATCGTCCCTAAGCGACATATAAAAACCTTATTTGAAGCAACAAAAGAAGAGAACAATGCTTTTTTTGAGTTGATTCAACAAGCCAAAAAGATTATAGAAGAACAAGGTCTTAAACCTGATGGTTATAATATTGGCAGCAATAATGACGTAGCAGCAGGACAAAGTGTTTTTCATTTACATATACATGTCATCCCGCGTTATCTTGGTGACGTAGAGCAACCAAAAGGTGGGATTCGTCATGTTATTCCTAGGAAAGCTTCTTATAATGTGAAAGTAAGAGAATCTGTGGTTGTGGGGAAGTAGACAAAAAGCAAGACCTGACTCTGTTACTCCTAACTGAGCTTTTGTTAGGTGAATATGTTATTTCAGAAAGGAATATCATCATCAGAATTGTCTTCCTTAATATTTGTAATACCATTGCATTTCGGAAACCTACTACATCCATAGAAATCCTTACCCGCATACTTGCCTTTTTTCGCGGTTCTTAGAATAGTTCGTGCTCCACATGTTTGACAAACACTATAATTGATACTGTCTTCAGGTTCTTTGGGGTTAATGACCTCTAAATATCTTGAATCTATCCGTTCAAATTCTGCATCAAAATATTGTTCTTTTTTTATCTTTTCATTCGCTCTTTTTAAATCTAATACTGTTTTAGAAAGAGAGTTATCAATAAGTTCTTTACCTTCTTTATATACCTTTCCAACATTCCCAGATTGTTTTTCATCACCCCATCCAGATTCTTTATTTAACCAAGAACCAACAAATGCAGTAATAAATAACACATGTGGCGTTGCTGCTATTAAACAAATAGGATTCAAGCAAAACCCAAAGAATAGCAGTTGATTTAATATCATCACAACTATAAACGTGCCAATATATAGTGCGGCGATAGACTTAGTTCTTTCCCATAGACTCATTTTCTACCCATATATATTTTATCCCCATTTTGTCTGCAGCTGCTTTTATTCTATTCTCATACTTTCCATACTTATCATCAGTATCAAAAATAACTATAGCAGGCTTCTTGTTTGTCAAAGTTGAAAAGAAAATAGCCTGTTGAATACTATCCAGGCTACTCCTTTTATCAATACCTCCTTCATAAACGTAATCCTTTGTTTCACAATCTACTTTTATAAATGATTTCTTAGTTCCATATTTATAAGTGTGTTTTACCTCTGTATCCCCACCTAATGAATCACAAAATAATTTATTGTAATACAATTCATTTTTATGAATTGGCGGTTTTACCCTCTTCTTTTCCCACGGGTAAAATATCGCTACAACTAAATATATAAACGTCAATGTTAGAAGGATTTTAAACATATAAAATTACGGTTTTGGTTCACCTAACAGTACAATTAACGAGAACCCACTTCTCGTTAATTGTACTTACCAGCTAGAATATCATCAGTTATGAACCAAACAACTTGAACCGTATGTACATGTGGGTCAGATTGAATACCATTTGGTTGCATCATCTCTCTGAACTTGGTTTTACCATCGAACTTATTTGTACCATTTATCATAGGAAAATTGAGCATTTTCCAATAGAGTTGCAATCGATCTAATGCTTCATTACCATCAAGCCCCAATCTGATTGCTGCTTGCTTGTATTGATTTATCATTCTTGTCCAGCGGTATAGACGTAAGGCTTTGTATGCAACAAATGTAATAACAAGCAAAATAATTATTTCAAACATTTTCAAACTCCTTTTTTTTAATTGTCTTTTTTATAACGTTGAAATAAAAATTCATACTATGCTCCTAGCTTGATATTTCGAGGGATGTGAATTGCTACTGTTTTCTATATCTAAAAGGTATTTAGCCAATTAAGACAATTCAGTGGCACAACTAAATAGCAATGCTATAGTTTCAATATAGCTACTATTTATTGGTATGCAACAAGGAGGTGAGTAATTAAAATTAAGCCGTTAATATTAATATTGTTTATTAATGCTCTAGTAGTGAGTAGTTGCGTTACAACGAAAAAAGTACCTTACGCAGATAATATTTCAATGAATGATTGCTGGTTTGTTTCAGGCGGAGACATACCTACAGCAGAGTGCGGCGTGCTAACTGTACCTGAAGATTATAGTAAGCCAGATGGTCGCAAAGTAAAACTCCCTTTTATTATATATAGAGCCAATGAGCCTAGTAACTCAACCTCACCCTTGATCATAACGGGCGGAGGTGGGCCGGGTGTATCTCTTGGGGTATCAGAACAGAATAAGGATGCTTTTAGTGATTCACTTTATATGCATTGGTATGCATCTACTATTGATGCTGGACGTGATTTAATCCTCATCGATAATCGAGGCGTTGGAAGTTCAATACCTAGACTGACCTGTCCTGAAGTAACAAAGGTTGATCTGACCACACTTGGTAAATACCTTACTGTAGCTGATGCGGTTAAATTAACTAAAGAGTCGTACAGCGCATGTAGAAATAGGCTTATTGATCAAGGTATTGATATTAGCCAGTATCAAATTATTAATTCAGTAAAAGACCTTGAAGAACTTCGTAAAGGTTTGAGGGTTGAACAATTTAATGTTTACGGCGCATCGTATGGAACTCGCGTGTCATTAGAATATGAAAGACGCTACCCAAATTCAGTTAGGACATTAATTCTTGATGGTGTCTATCCGCAATCAGTAATAGCTTATGAGAGTGATTCGAGGATGAGTTTCGAGGCAATGTTACGAGTTATTAAAAAATGCGAAGAAAACAAACGTTGTTTCGATCAGTTTGGTTTTAATTTTGCAGAGAGACTTACAGTATTTCTTAACCAGCTCAATAATGAACCCGTAACTGTACACGTGACTAACCCTGTTGATTACAGTTCAATTAAAGTTCTAGTTACTCCAGATGTATTTTTTGATAGCTTATATAATATGATGTATGACTCGAATTTAATTGCTTACATGCCAAAGTATTTGTACGCTACATTTAGAGGTAATACTGATTATTTAACTGAGATGGTGCGAGACTATTATGTTAGTGATCTTTTAGAAGTTTCATTTGATATTGGAGCTTATGCTTCTTATTCTTGTTTTGATGAAATCCCATTTTCTAATTATGATGTAGCAAGAAATGCTCTTAATAAATACCCATTTCAATACCATTCTAATAAATACACTTTTGAAATAGTTCAAGCAATGTGTGAGGCTTGGGATGTACCGATTGCGGATAAAGAGTTTAAGGCCGCATACAAAATAGATACTCCAGTATTGATATACTCTGGTGAATTAGACCCTGTTACACCAGCGGAATTAGCAGACATAGTGACTAAGAGTGCCAGAGTGTCGTGGCGACTAAAGTGGCCAAATATTGCGCACGGAGTTATGTTCTCCTCGGATTGCTCAGATTGGACGGCGCAAGAATTCCTTAGTAATCCTGAATCTGATCCTTTTATATATGAATGTTCTGATGAAAAGCCAGAGTTTGAATTTGCAATCTAAGGAATATAATCAGGAATAGCTTGTCTCAGAAATATAGGGGCATATATACCCCTTTGTTTCTGTTTTATAGCAGAGCATTTTATTTATCAAACTTCAAAATTACTCCTGATATTTTCTTTTAGAAAATGTTTCGTACAATACCGGCACTACAAAGAGCGTTAACAGTGTTGCACTAAACAGACCGCCTACAACAACGGTAGCAAGTGGTTTCTGAATCTCCGAACCAATTCCACTGGAAAGTAACAGTGGAATTAAACCTAATGCTGAAGTGATTGCTGTCATGGGCACGGGGCGTAAACGTGATAACGCACCTTCATACGCACTGTCTTTAAGTGGCACAAAAAAAAGAAAAAAAAGGGTCAGGTCTTTCCATGCCGTACCCCTAACTTCTCTACCCTTAACTATTCGACTTATTATTGAGTAATACTTTATGAGTATCAATGAAATAATTGAAAAAAAGGTGACGGGATTAAGTTTTAACCATATTCTTAATATTGATCATTATTTATTTCCTCATCACCTTTTTCCTAAATTCATTAGATACATTTTAGCCTTTTTCCCTCACTTCTTTATCACCATACATCAATTGATACAACACTGGTAATACAAGCAAGGTCAGCACTGTAGAGGATAAAATACCGCCGATGACGACGGTTGCTAGAGGTCGCTGCACTTCTGCTCCCGTTCCTATATTCAACGCCATCGGTACAAAGCCCAGACTCGCAACCAGTGCCGTCATCAATACAGGTCGCAGACGAGTTAATGCGCCTTCGATGATGGCCACTTCAAGTTCAATACCTTTAGCTCGCAAATCACGAATGAACGATAACATCACGACACCGTTTAACACGGCAACGCCCGAGAGTGCGATAAAACCGACAGCGGCTGAAATCGATAAAGGCAGATCGCGTAGTACAAGAGCAGCAACGCCACCCGTTAATGCCAGAGGCACACCAGTAAAAACCAGAGCCGCATCTTTTACTGAATTAAATACCATAAATAGCAGGCCAAATATAATCAATAATGTAAGCGGAACGACAATGGATAGGCGTTGTGTGGCAGAGATAAGTTGTTCAAAAGTACCACCATAATCCAGCCAGTAACCTGCTGGCATTTCGATTTTGTTTTGCACTGATTGTTGCACCTCTTTTACAAAACTACCCAGGTCACGCTGGCGAACATTGGCGGTAACAAAAACCCGACGTTTACCATTTTCGCGACTGATCTGGTTTGGCCCCAGAGTAAAATCAATATCAGCCACTTCTATTAATGGAATAGCTTCAGCCGGTGAACGAGCAATGCCCAACATATCAGCATCACCCATATCGGCATCACTTATGCTTCTATCATTAGCTATTTTTGATGCCTCCCAGTTTGATGTCTTTAAGCGTATGGGTAAGCGTTTTAATGCTTCGATATCTTCACGCAGACTTTCAGGTAAACGAACCACCAGGTCAAATCGACGGTCACCTTCAAATACCTGCCCGACCACTTCACCCCCGACGGCAATGCGTAATGTGTCCTGAATGTCAGCAATATCCAGTCCGTAATAAGCGAGTTTTTCTCGATTTGGCGTCACGGTTAACATGGGCAGACCTGTAACTTGTTCAGTACGCACATCGGCAGCACCGGGTACGTCGGCGACGACTTTTTCGATCTGTTCGGCTAGTTCAACTAGCGTGTCCAGATTATCGCCATACACTTTTACTGCCAGATCAGAACGCACACCCGCGATAAGTTCATTAAAGCGCATCTGAATGGGTTGGGTAAATTCATATCGGTTGCCAGGAATTTTTTCCACCGCTGTTTCCATTTCAGCAACCAAACTGGCTTTGGCTTTACGCGGATCCGGCCAGGCTGCGCGCGGTTTTAAAATAACAAATGTATCCGCAACATTGGGTGGCATTGGATCAGTCGCCACTTCTGCAGTACCTATTTTACTAAACACATGTTCGACTTCTGGAAACTTACGTAGTCGCGTTTCCAGTATGGTTTGCATTTCTACCGCCTGACTCAGGCTGGTGCCAGGAATACGAAGTGCATGTAACGCAATATCGCCTTCATCAAGACTAGGCATAAACTCGGTACCCAGACGCGTAACCTGCACACTCGCCAGCAAAACCAGTGCCATGGAAAAAGTGACAACTGTCCAGCGATGCCTTAAAACAAAGTGCAAAGCAGATGCATAGTTTTTCTTTAACCACAACATCACTCGATTTTCTTTTTCAGCAACCGGGCCACGTACAAATATTGCAATACTGGCAGGCACGACTGTAATAGACAGAATCAATGCAGACATTAATGCAGTAATGACAGTGAAAGCCATTGGGTGAAACATTTTTCCTTCAACACCACTTAAGGCGAAGATTGGGATGTAGACAATTAATATAATCAAAACACCGAAGACACTCGGCTGAATAACTTCCAGCGTGGCTTCATGCACTATCCGTAGGCGTTCTTTCAACGCCGGATGATTTTTGTGAGTGCGTTGATAGACAGCAAGGTGACGTAAACAGTTTTCTACAATGATGACGGCACCATCAACAATCAAACCAAAATCCAGTGCCCCCAGGCTCATTAGATTACCGGATACACGCGATTCGACCATACCCGTTATTGTCATCAACATTGCCAGCGGAATAACCGCAGCGGTTATTAGTGCAGCGCGCCAGTTACCCAGCAGAAGAAACAAAATGACGACAACCAGCAATGCGCCTTCAGCAAGATTCTTTTTGACGGTGGCGATGGTTTTATCAACCAGTGAAGTGCGATTGTAAAGTGGTGTGAGTTCAACCCCATCGGGTAATGAGGCTTTAATTTTTTGCAACCGTTCTGCTGCTGCCTGAGCAACTTGCCGACTGTTTTCACCGATCAACATAAACACGGTGCCGAGCACAACTTCTTTTCCGTTTTGGGTCGCTGCTCCACTTCTTAATTCACTGCCCAATTTTACTTCTGCGACATTCTGAATGGTTATCGGTACACCCTGCCGTTTGGCGATAGTGATATGTTTTATGTCATCGAGTGTTGCAACCTGCCCAGGTGAACGAATGAGATATTGTGCGCCGAAGCGTTCAATGTATCCTGCGCCGGTGTTGATGTTGTTTCGTGCCAATGCTGCCATGACATCTTGCAACGTTAAATCATAAGCTAGTAACTTGTCAGGATCAGGCAATACATGAAACTGTTTGCTGTAACCACCAATGGTATTGACTTCAACCACGCCCGGCGTCTGCCGAAGTTGTGGCCGAACAATCCAGTCCTGTATGGTGCGTAATGACATCGCATTGTGCATGTCGTTCTGCACGTTGTTGTTCGCGTCACTGTCATTGCTATCAGTATTTTTATTACTGACGGTGTACATAAATATTTCGCCCAGACCTGTAGCTATCGGACCCATTGCGGGTTCGATGCCATCGGGTAATCGTTCTTTCGCTTCACCAAGACGTTCATTCACTAACTGACGAGCAAGATAAATATCCGTGCCCTCTTTAAAAACAACGGTAACCTGTGACAGACCGTAGCGTGAAACCGATCGGGTGTAATCGAGTTGTGGCAACCCAGCCATCGCGGTTTCAACCGGGAATGTAATTCGCTGCTCAGACTCCAGAGGCGAATACCCGGGCGCTTCGGTATTGATCTGCACCTGAACATTGGTAATATCCGGTATCGCATCGATAGGAAGACGATTAAAATTATAAACACCTAAAGCTGCTATACCCGCAGCCACAAGCAAAACCAGCCAGCGATGCGCCAATGAAAAACTAACAATTCGGCTCAGCATAAATCGAACCTCATCGTTTGCAAGCTTACGTGCAAGCACATGCTTTTAATGATCATGACTCGCTCCTGACTTTTCGATATCCGCCTTAAGAAGATAACTGTTGTTCGTGACATATTGCACCCCTGCTTCAATCCCGGATAACACTTCAACCCAGTCATGATTTTGTTTGCCCAGCTCTAACATGCGAACTTCATAGGTATCACCAAAGCGTGCAAACACAACCTGAAAATCGCGGAAACGCTGTAGTGCAGTTTGGCGAACCGCCAGTGCAACTTCATGTTCAGCAACAGTGACATGTCCACGTATAAACTGACCGGGACGCAGAACAGTTTCTTTATTTGACACCGTTATTCGAGCACGAACACTTTGACTAGCGTGTGAAGTAAGCGGCGATACCCAGTCAATAGCAGCCGTTATCTGGTGCTTACCATCCAGTGTTTCTACAATAACGCTCTGCCCTTTTTTGATAAGGTCCAGATCGCGTACAAAAATATCCAGCTCAACCCAAACATCGGAGTGGTCTGCAATAATAAACAATGGCAAATCACCGGTGGTTTCACCAATCTGAATATCACGTTTTATGATCAGGCCATCAATGGGCGCTTTAACATGATAGTTTTGCAAGCTCTCGTTACTTTGCACTGTGGCCAGAATGTCACCTGCACGCACCGTGTCGCCAAGTTCAACTCGAATGGCTTTAATCACACCAGCGAAACGAGGACGAACGCGTGAAAGACGATTGGGGTTAGTTTGTACTCGCCCAGTAAACGTTCGCGTTTCAGTTAAAGTGAGTGGCCCGACCGCTTCACTTTGTATATCCATTTCATCTGCTATGTTAGCGGGAATCTGTGTGCGGCCTTCAAAATTATCGTAATGCCATGAATAGTTTTTATTTTCATAACTGGCTTTTACGTTAACTTCAAATGAATGTGGCTCATAAATGGTCATGTTGCCGCGCAGGTAATCCTGCTGTGGTGAAAACTGTATTTTATCCAGCTTATTGCCGGTGCGTTTTAATTCAATATTGAGTGTGACTTTATCTGCTGCGATAGCTTGCATCGCCTGCCCCGCATTTAGCTGGTAAGCATAAACACGAAATTCGGGCGGTAGTCCAGTTTCGACAATCGTGATTTCCAACGCCAGGTTTTCACTGATAAGTAATCGACCACCGT
>CAZCOZ010000009.1:11495-28606 GCA_964500555.1 uncultured Thiotrichaceae bacterium
TCGTGGCCATGACCGGAGTGTTCTTGCTCATTCTCGTCGTGCTGAAGCGAATGATCATCTGACAGTAACAGCCACGCTATAAGTGAAATCGTTATAGCGACAATGACAATAATATTTATTATATTTTTTGACTCTTTCATTGTGCGTCTCCTGTTGGCTGACTAACGGACAGACCTGCCCCGGTCAACCGATCTATTTCAATAAAATAACGATGATAATCTGAAGCTGCGTTAATCGCCTCAAGCTTTAATTCGAGCAGCAGTTTCTGTGATTCGGTGAGTTCAAAATATGAATAACGACCAGCAGCATAGCCTTTTTCATACCCCTTTAACGCCTGCTCAGCTTGTGGGATGATGTTTTTTCGCAAAGCGTTTACCGCATCACTGGCATGTTTAACCTCCTGATGAAGCTCAAACAAAGTAGCGTAAAGTGTAAGGCGTTGCTGCTGATAAATATGCGGCTCACGTTGAGCCATTATTTCAGATTCCTGAATGTTTGGTTTTGCTCGCGACGATGAACCAAACGGAATATTAAGCGATAAAACCAGAGCGGTATCATCACTAGTATTAAAATGTCGCAGGCCTCCTGATATTTCCAGGTTAGACTGGCCAGCCGATCTTGCCAGCAACGTTTGCGCCTGTGCCAGGCGTTGTTTAGTGGCAAATCGGATCAGGTCAGGATTACGTTCAAGCAATGTAACCAGTGATTCAAATGGTTCAAGCCGTTCAAACTTAAACAGGTCGGCATCAGCTGTAGTAAATGAAATTTGTGCCGCTGATTTTGGCATCTCTCCCCACAGTGTTACCAACTTTATGCGCGTGACTTCAAGCTTGCGTTTAGCATATTCAAACTCAAGTTCGGAACGTGCCAGCGCTATTTCAGCGCGCTTAAGTTCTGCCGTTGGTGACCTGCCAGCCTTAACGCGTTTTGCAACAATCTGTTTTGTACGTTTGGCGATGTCGATAGAATTGTAAGCATTTAGCAGTCGTTGTTGATTGGTGACGACTTCTGTAAAACGTTTTGTTGTTTCAGCCAGCAGGTCTAATCGTTTGGAATCGTGTTCATTGTGCAATAACATTGCTTTGTTGCTAGATAAGTCACCGCGCAATTTTGCTTTATCTCCTAACTCAAGCACCTTTGACAGACTCAGTGTTGTTTCTAGCCCATCCGTCCCATTGAGCAACCCACTACCAGCAAAATTTTCCAGTTCGATTGAGCCTCGATAACGCGATGACTGTTTCGCTATGTGAATACGGGCTACAGCGGCTTTCGATTCATAGTCAACCGCTTTTAACGCAGGACTATGTTCAAGCACATTTATAATGGCCTGCTGCAGTATTAATTTTTTATCTATTCCATCGCTTGCAACATCTGCTGAAACAACGACAGATGAAGTAATGAACAGCAAGCTGATTATTAATTGACGCATAGCACCAATTCTCCAAACTAAATTTTAAATACAATTGATCAAATAATGATTGTGTCTTGCAGGTGCGTGAAATTGTCAACAACAATCGCCACCAACAAGACATACAATTTGATTCTAATTACCTGTGTTTAAAATAGAGGTGGTGCGCGAAGCTGGGGAGTGAAGTGTGAATAACGCTGTTTGATGCCAGCGCCTGTATAATTTAATCGACTATTATTTTTTTTGCTCAAGGCTGCCAATAATAGAAATACCATAACCAGCAGAATAAACAGGAATAAGTCTTGACTGGTTTTCTTCACAATACCATCAGGTGATGCTGCAATACTCGTCGCGTCATCGTGATGCGACTGCCCTGCCGGCTCAGTTAGTACATGAAAATCGATGACATGCGCATGTGCCTGAATATGTGAAGCAGTCGCTGAGCCAGCAGCGTCATGATTATGATGCAAATGATAATGCGATGGCAGAAATACAACCAGTAGAATGGCTGCTATCACTAACCAGCTTATGGATTTGAATGTGTAACCCGCGCTCATACTATCGAGCATAGCAGATGAATTATCTGCTAACAACTAAAGGCTTCAATAAGGGCAGCAATGGCTCACTATTACTATCCTCAGCATTTTCAATCGGCTGAGAAAGCATCGACGGAGAAAGTGCTGATTTTTTAAGAACACTGAAAAACTTATTTTTTTGCTTCGATTACTTTTATGGTTTCAGGTGAGTCAAACTTCTTTTTATCCTCCTTTCGCACTCGCATAATATAACCACCTAATGCGCCTCCTGCGGTACTTATGGTTAGCATTCCCAGTGTTAGCAGCTCGGTTAATAACATGAGAGCTCCTGCACCTATTGCACCTGCAAACGCAGCACCTACTTTAAAATTTGCTTTGCTATGCGTTATTTTCGCTTCCCTGGAAATTTGTTGTTGGGTTTTTTTAACCAGTCGAGTTTTGGCACGTTCTGCACTGATTTGAATTTTTTCTCGTTCTCGTGCGTGCTCAACTTTTATCTGAAATAGCTCATCCTTGCTTTTGTGTTTTGCTATTGAATCAAACCAGAATGCAGCAAAAAACCCTACCACTAATAATGGAATCAATAATCGTAACCAGGCAACACCCTGCAAGTCATCAGGCGCCAGTAGCACCAGGGCCACTGTCGCGAGTTGTACAATAATGATTCCAAAAAGAAATTTAAGCATATAATCCTGTGGGTGCAAAACTTATAAACCAATCAAAACACTCAGCCTCGATTGATCTTACTATTAGACAATTTTTAGACTTCAACTCTCCATGCTTCTATTGTGGATTCATCAGCCCAATAGTCTTATTCTCTATCTTTTCTTTAAAATAATCACTACCAAAACCCAGAATTTATTTATTGTTTCTCTAACAATACCCTCAAATACTACCCTCAAAACAACAGGCGAGGCTAAAACCGTCAATTCCATCATAGAAACCTCTTATTATTGGATATGACGAGTTCCCAGTTAAAAAACAATATTTTTTACATACCTGCTTCAAAAGTGATAAAATGGCGGGTGTATCGAGGTGGTTTTTAGCTGTTAATTATTTACGGTGGCTATCACGATTTTTTAATAACAGGTTAATTATGAGCGGACAACAACCCAAAACTAGACCAAAGGTTCCTGAAGGCAAAACAGCCCTTCTAACAACTCGTCAGAAGGCTATTACAGAGGGTGCATTTTTTGTTGGCTATGACACCATTTGGGAATCGTTCCAGAAAGAAGTTCCTTATCAGACACCCAAAAGACCATAAATTTCCTGGGCGCACGTCCAAAAGGTGGGCGTGCGACTTATAACTATACTATCTATTTGAAACAGTAGATTCGCCTTTAAAATCATTGGTACTGACTCCTCAGCTGGAGCCCTTTAGTCAAGAGATACTCTAATCGAAACAGTGCTAGCGTTTGACTGGTTTCCATAGCAAACAAATGGGCGTCACGGTAAGTATCATCTTTAGCCCGTGAGACTTCTGCAAAATACGGTCACATAGTGCGATAGATATTAAAGACCATCGACAATGCCACTTCCATAAAAATCCCTCATTCCAGATGTGGCGTAAAAGCCAGAAAAGGATACAGCACATTTCGGCTAAAGATGAAGTTTTGATGCCTCAATCTATCTGTTAAAACTATCTGTTAAAATTCGCTCATTGATCTCCATAAAAGGAGAAAAATGCTGAAATCGTCGAGAACGATTGCAGTGCATTATTCACTAAATCAGAAACAACAATTTATTCTCACCACCATGCTTTCATTTTTAAAAGGTTTTACAGACTGTTTTAGCGGTTTCGGCTTATTATTTAGCTCCGGCATAAAACGCTTTGTGCTTATTCCCTTACTCATTAACCTTAGCCTGTTTTCTCTGGCAGCAAAATTATTGACTGAACAGTTAGACGTCTGGTTAGAAAAACTACTACCTGGCTGGTTAAGCTGGCTAGAATGGTTAATTTGGCCACTGTTTGCCATCGCTGTTTTTCTCATTGTATTCTACACCTTCACGGTAATTGCAAACTTAATATCGGCACCGTTTAACAGCCTGCTATCAGCAAGAATCGAAGCCAGACTAACAGGTAAAAAACCTGAAGACATCAATATAGACAGTTTTATGAAATTAACCCTAAGGACCTTAAAGTCAGAAATTCAAAAAATCTTATACGCGATTAAATGGTTTATTCCTCTGCTTATTATCACCGTTATTCCTGTTGTTAATATTATTGCTCCTTTTCTCTGGATTTTATTTGCCGTCTG
Organism: uncultured Thiotrichaceae bacterium; assembly: GCA_964500555.1. Taxonomy (GTDB): domain Bacteria; phylum Pseudomonadota; class Gammaproteobacteria; order SZUA-229; family SZUA-229. Next base: position 15,698 of record CAZCOZ010000009.1, read on the forward strand.
GTTTTTTGCACTGGAATATATCGACTACCCATTAGCGAATCGCGGGCACTTTTTTAAAGACGTAAAAATTCATAACAGAAAAAACCGAATGCGCGCGTTAGGTCTTGGCTCTGCCGTTTTTATTCTAACCAGCATTCCTGTCATCAATTTCTTTGCTATGCCTGTAGCCGTTGCTGGTGCGACAAAATTAACCACCCGATTGAATAACTAGTATCAGCAGACAATCAAATTAAAACCAAAGAGTAATAAAGTAATGGAATCAAGAGTCACCGAATTAGAGATTCGATTAACCCATCTTGAAGATACGATTGATGTATTAAATAAAACCATCATCGAACAGCATAATGCGATTGATTTACTGCAGCTACAGATCAGTCTACTCGAAAAGAAATTGAAAGCGGCACAATCTGCCTCACCTGTTGCGCACGAGAGCGAAGAAACGCCTCCCCCACATTATTAGGGTTGACGCGTTTATCAATTGACTAATGCCCTACCATCACTCCTATAGGAAATACATTATAGATATTTATCAGTATGTTATATAATATTATTAATGTGTTACATTAGACATGGCTCAGTTACTTTGATGCCTGATGTGGCATCAACACTGAAAAAAATTCTTCAAAAACTCAAATAAAATTCTAAATTGTCTGAAGAATATCTTATTCAACCGCATTAGATGCAATCTAATAAATATAGAAATAATTTCGCAAACTCTGCCCCCACAGGGATTTTCACAAAATATTAACTAATATCATTAGTGTTACAAGCATCATCAATGTGACGGATTTCACAGCGAATTAAGACAAGAATGGTATTAACAATTAACAACTTGAACCGTCATATTTTGACACGGGCCGCTTCAGTCTGGAAGGCTACTCTGTTTTGCAGCGCGCTTGTGTTGCTATTATTGGTATGGAGCAATACTGCGCTAGCAACAAATAAGAGCGTAGCCACTCATTCCAAATTTAGTAAGGAACCGATTCAGCCTATTCCCCTGCACGTTGATTACGATAAACAAAAAGCCAGCCTTGGTGAATCCCTCTTTTTTGATACGCGGCTGTCAAAAAATAATTCTATCTCTTGTGCGAGTTGCCATCATCTGGAATCAGGTGGTGACGATAATAAAAAGTTGGGTCTTTCACTTTCATCAAAACACCATGTACTTAACACACCCAGTATTTTTAACGTTCAATTTAATTTTAAACAAAACTGGAATGGCACGGCAAATACTTTAGACGAACAAATAGAAAATGTAATCAACAGCCACCATGAATTTAACAATACGTGGGAAGTAATTGTTAGCCGACTTTCAGATGACACCACACTAAAAAAAGACTTTAATAAAATATATAAAAGCGGTGTTACAAAAGAAAACATTATTAGTGCATTAGTCGAGTTTGAAAAAACTTTATTCACGCCAAATTCACGATTTGATCGATACCTAAGAGGTGAAATCGATTTGACTAAGAAAGAAAAACAAGGTTATGCCCTATTTAAAAGTTTAGGCTGCACGTCATGTCACCAAGGTATCAACGTCGGTGGTAATATTTTTCAAAAATTTGGCGTGTTCTACAATTATCTAGCTGAACAAGGCAATATTCAGAAAACCGATTATGGTCGTTATAACATCACACAGCGGCCATTAGATAAATTTGTTTTTAGAGTGCCACCTTTAAGAAATATTGCCGTTACTGCTCCCTATTTACACAATGGAAGCGCAAAAACGCTAGAAGACGCTATCCGTATCATGGGAAGCACACAACTTGGTCGAGAACTTAATGACGATACTGTTTCTTTAATAAAGACATTTTTAAATACTTTAACAGGTGAATATAAAAACAACCTACTAAGTGAACCATTGTGATTAAGAGCGGAAGAAATCACCTGGTGAGTATTGCACTATTAATCATAGTGATAAGTTCTTTGTTCTACAAAAATATACTCAATAGTCTCCCGCTAAATGAGATGCTAGTCACTACCGAGAAAACACAAAACCTACAGGTACAGCTACATCGTGATCTGTTACGCTACAGAAATAATAAAATCAATCAATACGACACCCTAAACAATAAAATCAATGCTCTCAATAAAAACATTACTATTTTATTAAGCGATTACAGCTCTGTTGTAGATAAACTAAAATTAGTAGAAGTAAATCATCTTTCCAACGAAATCAACCAACAAGCTGATTTAGTTGAAGACTTCAAAACACATCACTCTATACTGAAAAATTCTTTGCTTTATATTTTCAATATAAGTGGTGATCTTTATTCAATGTATTTGAATTCAAACGCTAAAGAAAAATCACAGATAAAAGCAGAGCTGATTACTCTACTTCTCGAGTTTAAAGAAAACCCAACACATCATAATGCGAATAAAGTCTATCCATTGATCGACAGATTAAATGCTAGTCCCGACAGAGATACAAATGCTCTGATCAATCACAGTTTAATCATTCTTGAACGCATTCCAGAAATAGACAGCGTTCTAGCCAGATTCAATGAACTCAATGTCGAGAATACAATTGTTTCTATAGAAAACAAACTTAATCAATCCATTTCAAAACAAAGCAACAAATCTTATATTTTTAACGTATTATTATTTTTGTTCACCGCATACCTCATTGCTTATATCATTTATATCTTTATAAACTTACAACGAAGAAAACAGGAAATTTCAAATAGTAACGAAAGACTAAACACAGAAATATCACTAAGAGAAAAAACAGAAAAAGCCTTATATCAATTAGTTGAGATAGATAAGAACGGAAATAACAGCGACGAAGATAGAATTTTATATTTGCTAAAGGCATTATGTAATGCATTAAATGTTGAATATGCTTATATTAGTCAGATAAAACCCGCGGGCACAAAAGCCGAAGTATTAGGCTTACTTGACCATGGTATTTTCAGCAGTAATATCGAATACGATATTAAAGGTACTCCATGCGAAGAAGCCATAAATAATGGGCGTCTGGTATACAATCGCGACTTTCCAAATTACTTTCCAAATTGTAGCGAAAACTTATTAACAGAAGCCGATAGCCTCATCGCAATCAGCCTCACTGACAAAACAAATAAAGTATTAGGCGTACTCGCTATCGCAAGTACATCACCTATCTTAGATACGAATCTTGCTGAAAATATATTAAGTATTATAAAGCCTCGCGCCGTTTTAGAGTTGGAACACCAAATTGATATCACTAATAATAAGCGATACGAATCAGGTCTATCACTCATTGATAAATGGATAGCTCGTTTAATTACCGAAGGTTATGAAAAAGATATCTTCTTTAAAAACATATGTCTTGCTGCACAGGAAATCACTAAATCACAGCTCGCTACCTTCCCTATTCTAAACAAAACGACAGACACCTACTATTTTCATGCCGCCACAGGATTAGAAAGCCGAGCATTTGAAAATGTCGCAACCAACACAAATGATACCGACATTTTCGCTTCAACCATTTTACAAAACAAAAATAAGCATATAAGTAACTTAAGTTTTGATGCCTCAGCAACATCTATCGACTTTAATAAAAGCAACCTACGATCTGCATTATTAAGCCCTGTCACACTTGAAGATAAACCTTATGGTGCAATAGCTGTTTTTAGAACCAGTCAGGACTTTGATCATATAGACATTCGCCTACTTACTCAATTTAGTCAAAGCGTACAAATGGCCATTATGAACATGCGGCTGCTTAGTTTAATAAAATCTGAACGTGAACGCGCTGAAGTAACACTTCACTCTATCGCTGATGCGGTTATCACCACAAATACGAAAGGTGAAGTAGAGTACATGAACAATGTAGCTGAGACTTTAACTGCATGGACACTGGATAAAGCGAAAAATAAAAAAATTCAGGATATTTTTAGGATTGAAGACATCGATACTGGCGAAGCAATTCACGAGATAATTAATGCCTGCCTTATTGATGGCGTGTCAATCAATAAGAGCATACTAAAGTTAGTCAGTAAAAATGGAAATCATAAAGATATCGAAAGTTCAATATCACCCATTTTAAACACTTCAAATGAAATAGAAGGTATCGTCATTGTTTTCCATGATGAAAGCCAACGTCGACAACTTGAAAACACCGTTAAATATCAGGCAACACACGACACTCTTACGGACTTACTTAATCGTAGCGCGTTTGATATTGAACTTTCAAACAATCTTTACGACGTAAAAAATAACAACAAAAAACAGCACGTACTTTGTTATTTAGACCTCGATAGATTCAAGTTAATTAATGATACAGCGGGTCACAATGCAGGTGATCAATGTCTTATTCAAATAACAACCTTAATACAATCCTGTGTGCGTGGAGAAGATATACTTGCGCGCCTAGGTGGAGATGAATTTGGTTTAATTCTTAAAAACTGCACCCTGGATAGCGCGCTAAAAATAACCAACAATATCGTACAAAGTATTTCGAATATGAATTTCAGCTGGGATGGTTGCGATTACAAGCTTGGTATCAGTATCGGTATTCATGAACTAGATGAGTCGATAAAAAATACAACTGAAGCTATTAGACGCGCAGACCTTGCCTGCTATACCGCCAAGGATTTAGGCAAAGGTCAGGTATATGTATATAGCGAACAAAATTGCGAAATAGCACAACGTCAGGAAGAAGCATTGTGGGCTAGTCGAATTAGAGACGCAATTGACAATGATCGTCTACGACTCTATGCGCAGCCAATTGTTTCTTTAAACGGAAAATCGCCTAATGAAAAATATGTCGAAATTCTTGTTCGCCTGCTAGATCAAGATAATCAACTTATGCTGCCTGATACATTTATGCCTGCCGCAGAACGTTATAATTTAATGCATTTGATTGATAAAAAAGTTATTTTTAAAACTTTTTCTTTCATTGCTGAAAATTTATCTGCGACCAGAAACACTTCACATTTTTCAATAAATTTATCTATTAATACATTGAGAGATAAAGGCTTAGCTAATTATATTAAAAATCTTGTTGAAAAATTTGATATCGATCCAAAAATGATTTGTTTCGAAATTGCTGAAATAGCGGCAATAAAAAACCTCAAACAAACTCAATCTATAATAAAAGATCTTAGTGCTATAGGTTTTAAATTTGCTCTTGATAATTTTGGCAGTAGTTTTTCATCGTTCCAGTATTTGAAAAACGTTTCTATTGATTACCTTAAAATCGATGGAGGTTTTGTTGCAGACATGGTTAATAACAATATTGACCGCGCCATGGTTTCAGCTATAAACGAAGTTGGGCATATAATGGGAATAGAAACCATTGCTGAATTTGCAGAAAATGACCAGATCATCAAATTATTAAAAGACATTAAAACAGATTATGCACAGGGTTACGGTATTGCTCAACCGATGCCAATTAATGAAATATTTTCGATAGAAGATAAAGTCCGAAATAAATCCCAGGACAAACTAACATCAGTTTCTCTTAAGGTTATTAATAATAAATCTTGATGGCGTGAGATAGTTCAGCACCCTCCTTCCCACAGGCGCTGGTTCATCAACTATCTGTGCGCAGATGATTTCTGATGATAAAAATGCGCTCGTAAAACCGCGCGAACCATGCCCCAGAGATAAATAAAGCCCTTTCAAATTTTCTGCTAACGGATACGTCTTATTAGTTTTACCGTGACAAATATCACCGTATTCTTTTTCAAAGTAGGCATTATCTGGCACGGCACCAACAATTGGCACTCTATCGACTGGCATTGTACGAAAACCAACCCACTCATCGATACAGTCTAATTCACTAAATTCATAATGATAAGTAGCATTTAATAATTCAATTAATTCTTTGGTTTCATCACTATCAACATTCAAGCTCTCGTTGTTACGAGAGTAACTGGCACCCAAATAATGTTTTCTATTTATAGATGGTGAAAGCGTTACTTTTGAAGCTAACGTGCTTATAATTTTTTTAGATTTTTCGTTTTCAGTTAAGGTAACTACCTGACCTCGTACAATATCAACCGGCAAATCCACAGGTAGTTCTATATCCTTAATAGCAGCACCATTGGCAATAATTAAAACCTCAGATGATGAAATAAAATCCTTATCTGAATAACAATGCCACTGATCATTATCAAATTTAATATTATGAACTTTTTCACCTACGATGCTCAAACTATCTCCACATTCCTGTTTAAGAACCTTGCACAAAATATTCGGTAATACCACACCTGCCGTCTTATAATTTAAACAGGTGCTATTTAAGAAATTACTTTCTTTGTCCTTAGCAAGTTCAATAAAATCTTTATTGAACTGGTATTTAGCGATTAATGCTGCAGCTTTTCCCCCATCTACTTTTTGCAATAACCCACTGCCAAACCAGAATTTTTCCTCGTATTTATCCTGCAAAGTCTCCATTAAAGAAACACTCAAACAAAAAGCACTAATAAAAAATTCATTATCTACTTCATTATCAACTGACAACCTTGGATAAACGATTGCCGCGGGATTACTCGATGTTTCTTTAGCCACTGCACCGTGTTTATCAATAATAGTAACTCTCCAGCCACGTTTAATTAAAGCATGCGCCATACTTAAACCAGCGATACCTGCACCAATAATCACCGCATGTTTTTCACTATAAATCAATGGACTATTATTCGTTTGGAACCAGGGTTTATCCCTAAATTTATATTCCCTATACTTTCTCCCATATTCTTGGGTATTTTCGACTGTGTATGTAGCAGTCAACATTTCACGCTTCTTACCATAGCCTTTTACTTTTTTGACAGAAAATCCTGCATTCTGCATATTTCTTTTTACATAACCTGCTGCGGTGTAAGTACTACACGTTGTGTTAGTACGGCTATTTTGAGCCAGTTGTAGAAATAACTGTTCAGACCACATATCTGAATTTTTCGCCGGTGAAAATCCATCTAGATACCAGGCATCAACATTAAAACGTTCATTATTTAACGCCCTGGACACATCCATAAATTTAAAGTGAATAGCCACCCTGTTATTAAATAAATGACGACTATGTAAACCTTCAACCGCAGGTGGGTAATGGGTCAATAACTCATCACAATATGATTTTAACGCAGAATAACGTGAAATTAATTGAACGATCGCCTCAGGTGAAAGCGGGTATTTTTCTATCGCAATGTAATGCAGACATTTATTTTTCCCGATTTCAGAAAGGCTGGTTTCAAAAAGACTGATTTCAGCAAGATGTTTTAACCATTCACGTACCGTTAGCAAAAAATTTAATCCACTACCAAAACCTAACTCTGCAATAGTAAATTCCTCTGATGTTTGCCAACGTTCTGGCAATCCATTATGCTTAAAAAAAACATGCCTAAATTCCTGTTCACCAGCAACATATTCATCTGAAGTGGCCTCACCCTCATTCGACGAATAATAAATATCATCAAACATTTCACTATAAGGTTGCCCATTACGCCAGATTAAATTCGTGTACTGCATATATGCTCAGGAACAGGTAAAATGACCTGCTTTTAATGATCGATTATTTTAAGCTTATTACTTTATCTTCACCATCGATTACGATCTATAATTACAACGAATTATGCAACTAAACGACAAAGTTATTTTAATTACTGGTGCCAGTGATGGTATTGGCAAAGCGACTGCTATTGAATGCGCTAAACACGGCGCAACCGTTATTATTCACGGTAAAACCTTACCTAAACTTGAGCTATTGTACGATGAAATAACTCAGGCGGGTTACTCTGAACCCGTCATCTACCCGCTTGATTTTGAAAAAATGACACCAGAGGATTGCGACACTCTAAACCAGACGATTAGCAAAGAGTTTGGCCGACTGGATGCTTTATTCAACAATGCTGGCTGGTTAGGCGCGTCGTCACCCATTCAGCAGTATGATTTTCAACTCTGGCATCGTGTATTACAAATCAACCTGAATGCCACGATGATGTTAACGCAAGCCTGTCTCCCACTGCTCAACCTCGACAATGGTCGTTCTTCGGTCGTATTTACTCTAGATAATAAAAACACTGCTTACTGGGGAGCATACGGCGTAGCTAAAGCAGGACTTGAAAGTTTTATGCAAATTCTTGCTGATGAGCTTGAAGAGACAGAAATTAATGTTTGTGGTTTAAACCCTGGCGCGGTTCGAACCAGTTTCAGAACGCGCGCATTTCCTGCAGAAAACCCAGAGGCACTGACCAAACCTGAGAAAGTCGCAAAAGCGGCAAGTTATCTTTTAAGTGACGAAGCTCGAAGCCAGAACACACATGGAAAAACGCTTCAGCTAGCTGATTTATTAGTTTCGAAATAAGGTTTTACTCGCACAAGAAAGTAGGCTGTTGATAAACCTGCAGAACCAAAGATCATACACATCACGACAATTTGATAACGTGCTGCGATTAACGGCGAAACACCGGACAAAATCTGGCCTGTCATCATTCCAGGTAGCGATACCAGTCCCACAGCAAACAATGAATTAATCACCGGGATCATTGATGACTGCAAGGCAATATTACGCGCTTCATCATAAGGCACATCACGATTAATTTCTGCGTTTAGACGCTCAGCGGCCAAACTCACACTATTCATTGAGTTAGCAAAAATCATTCCTGCGATGGGTATCATCGATTGTGGCAAATACCACGGCTCAAGTACTAAAACGCCCTGCGTTATCAGCACAAGAGTAAGGCCACCACCTAAAGCAATCGATAAAAACGCAGATTTATATAGCGCCAGTCGATGCTTGGCAACTGTTCCTAATGCTATCCAGCTGGAAAAAAACACCATCACAGCGAGGACAACTAACACCACGACACTACTATCTGATTCAAAAATGGTCGATAAAAAATAACCAATCAGCAATAATTGAACCAGCATTCGTGATACCGCATAAGCCGCATTGCTTGCATTTAGCGACCATTTAAAAAGAATAAATAGCGTTAAACATACAGGAATAAAAGAAATCGCTATATTAAATAGCGGAATAGTTTCAATAGTTTCGTTCATAGTATTACCGAGGAAATACCGATTGCTAAACTCAACTCAAATTACTCCATCAAGTTAACTTCTATCCCCTGCTCTCGCAGATGGTCAGCACGCTCATCAATATAACGTTGAAAGTTACTTTGTTTTTGGTATGAATTTGATGAAACATAATCCATTACCGACTGCACATGAAACGCTTTTAGATAACCATCTGCTCGAAATACTTCATCACCTTTGTCATTAAAAAACAACAAACTAGGCGCATAAATAACGTTTAATTTTTTGGCCCAGTCTCGTATTTTCATTTTGACGCCAGAAGGGGTGGTGATGATTTTGTTCGACCACATATCAAGCACAACCACCTTATGACGAGACAGCTGTTCTACACTTTCCTTGCGTTGCAATATATCCAGATGTAATTCATCACAGGCATTACATTTTTTTTGCTCAAACATAACCAGTAAATATTTATCTTCTTTACGCGCCTGTTTAACACTTTTCTGTAAATCGCTCACAGAAATAACACTATTAATATTGTCATGCAAACGGCCACTAGCTGGCTGTGGGTTTCGTTTTTCGATGTAATCCTGGTAACTTATTTTAGCTTCCTGCCTGTTACCAATATAATCTAGCAGTACAGAAAATTTTTCAGGTGGGTAATAACCATTTGTGCGAAAAACGATTTTTTTATTTTCACCAAAAAAAAGTAATGTTGGTGTGTACTGTACTTTCAGTGCTTCAGCGAATTCTTTTTCGGTATAACTTTTATCACCCACTGTTACCTCTTTATCACCCCATAGGTTAATAGCAACAACATCAAAATACTTTTGTGTTTTATCGACAATAAATTTTTGCGAAAAATTATCTTCAATTAATTTTTTACAGTATGGACAGCCGTCCTGATAGTAATAAACCATCAATCGCTTATTATTATCAGTCGCTTCTTCAATATCTTCGAATAGATCGAGAAAGGAGACTTTAAACCAGGCCGGTTTTTCTTCATGACCGGGGTTTACCATACCCGCATCAAGTTCGCCTTCAGAACTTGCCTGCGCTTGTTGCAAAGCAGGCATCGTTAAAATACTTATAATAAATAGAGAAACAAAAAGAAATAATTTATTCATACAAAAGCTCGCTAAATCAGTAGTGTTAAAATTTCCCTTTCTTAGTTTTTGATTGTACGGATTTTTCCTTTTTTCTCAAGCCACCGCCACCAAAGCGGTGCTGTTTAATTGACTGGTTTTTGGCTTTTTTACTTTTCGCTAAAGCGAACGCATCTCGTGATTCAGGCCATTTCAGTTTTATATCTGCAAATAACGTTTTGATTTCATCCAGTGATAATTCAACTTTTTTGCCCACTTTTAAATCACGAGGCAAAACAAGGTTGCCATATCTAACCCGCGTTAAACGACTCACCCGCATATCCTGAGACTGCCAAAGTCGACGCACTTCACGGTTTTTACCTTCTTTTAAAATGACGTGATACCAATGATTCGCGCCCTGACCACCAACATCAATAATTTGCTGAAACTTCGATAAACCATCTTCTAGTTCAACACCTTTCAGCAAATTATCAATGATGTCTTTCGTCACTTCACCGTTAACTCTTACCGCATATTCACGCTCTATTTCACTGGAGGGGTGCATGAGGTGATTCGCTAAATCGCCGTAATTGGTAAATAGTAATAAACCACTGGAATTTATATCTAGACGACCGACACTAATCCAACGCCCTTCTTTAAGATGACCAATGCTATCAAAAACGGTCTTACGACCTGCTTCGTCTTTTTGCGTACAGATTTCACCTTCAGGTTTGTTGTAAAGTAAAACGCGAATGCGATTAACATCAGAGGTAATAACAGCGCGACGTTTGCCAATATTGACTTTGTCGCCAGCTTTGACGTGATCGCCAATTTTTGCCAGTTGTCCGTTAATGCGAATTTTTTCTTCGCCGATTAAACGTTCGATTTCACGCCGCGAACCATAACCCATTCGCGCAAGTGCTTTTTGTACCCGTTCTTCTGACATGAGATGCGTATTTGAAAAATGTTATCTGTTAATGCAAATAAACGATGGCTGCATTATGCACTGGTTACTTCGCGTTTATCATCTTCAAGACCCGGCTTCTCAGAAATTTCGCCTTCAGAAACAGCGTCTTCAGATGCTACTATTTCAGAATCACCTTCTTCAACCGTAGTATCTTCTGAGACATCCTCATCAACAATATTTTCATCGCTACTTCCTGAATCATCGATAGAGTCGTTGGCAGCATTTTCAGCATCAACAACTGTTTCGGCAGCCATACTATTTTCAGTGTTTTGATCACCTTCTTCAGAATTATCTTCAGCAGACTCTTCATCCAGCGCTAACTCAGGATGAATGCTATCCAGATCTTTTATCTCGGCAAGCGTCGGCAATTGGTCTAACGATTTCAAATTAAAATAATCAAGAAACTCTCTAGTAGTACCATATAATGAGGGTTTGCCGGGGACATCTTTATGTCCCAACACTTTCACCCAGTCACGCTCGAGTAATGTTTTAATAATATTAGAACTCACGCTAACACCGCGTACTTCTTCAATTTCACCACGCGTAATCGGTTGACGGTAAGCAATCAATGATATGGTTTCGAGTAAGGCACGGGTATAACGCGCAGGCCTTTCTTCCCATAACCGCCCTACCCAGGTAGAAAATTCCTGCCGCACCTGTAAGCGAAAACCACTGGCAACCTGTTTTAACTCATAACCACGGGTTTCATAATCATCTGCCATTTCGTGCAGGGCCTGTCGAATTTCATCGCGTGTTGGACGTTCTTCATCTAATTCAAACAAACCTTCTAACTGAATCACACTTAAGGTTTTATCACTTGCAAGGAGAACGGCTTCAAGAATATTTTTTAGTTTTTTAATGTCCATTATTACCTCAACCGAACTTATTATTTATAGATTGCTTATTCATCTTTCATTTCTGCATCATTCGCCGAAACGGCTTTTAAATGTATTGGCGCAAACGGTTCTGATTGCACTAAATCAATCAACTGTTCTTTAACCAGTTCAAGAATGGCTAACAAAGTCACCACCACACCACGACGACCTTCTTCAATCGTAAATAAGCTGGTGTAATCAGTAAAACCATCGGAACTGATTGCACTTAACACATTGCTCATGCGTTCACGCACCGACAGCGCTTCGCGTTGAATGTGATGATGGCTATACATATCTGCACGTGACATCGCATCTTTAAACGCAAATAAAATATCGCGCAAATCAACTTCAGGCAATGGCTTATCCTGATGTATTTCAGGCAACTCAATATCAGTTAAATAGAAATCTCGATTCACTCGCGGCATTTCATCGATGTTTTGTGCAGCAGTTTTAAAGCGTTCGTATTCCTGCAGGCGACGAATTAATTCTGCACGCGGATCATCTTCATCTTCACTTTCTACTGGTCTTGGAAGTAACATGCGTGATTTTATTTCAGCCAGCATTGCCGCCATCAATAAATATTCGGCCGCTAATTCGATTTTTAAATTCTGCATCAAATCAATGTAATGCATGTACTGACGCGTAGTTTCTTCAAGCGGGATATCGAGAATATCAATGTTCTGACGTTTGATCAGATACAACAATAAATCCAGTGGACCTTCAAACGCTTCCAGGATAACTTCCAGCGCATCGGGTGGAATATATAAATCCTGCGGTATCACAGTCAGCGGTTCACCCTGCACTAAGGCAAATGGCATTTCATCCTGGGCATTGTTTTGTTCCACAGATGCTTTCTCTGCAGCTACTTTCTCTGTCGTGGCTTCCTGCTGCTTCTGTTCGTGCAATTTTGTTTCTTCAATGTCTGGATTAACCATAATGTTCTGATTGTGATGCTCTGGTTTTGATACTCTGATAGTGGATGACTATAGTGGTTTGCTTAAGTCAGGTACGCAATACCCATTGC
>CAZCOZ010000009.1:28706-34384 GCA_964500555.1 uncultured Thiotrichaceae bacterium
CTGATAGTGGATGACTATAGTGGTTTGCTTAAGTCAGGTACGCAATACCCATTGCTTTTCTTACGTCTTCCAGTGTATCACGTGCGACCTCTCTCGCCGCCTCATTTCCTTCTTCAATAATCGATTTTACGGTCGACACATCTTCCTCGTACTCTTTCGCCCTTTCCTGCATCGGTTTAAGCTCCGCCAACACCGCATCGATAACTGGCTGTTTGCAATCTACGCAGCCAATTGACGCACTTCTACAGCCATCCTGTGCCCACTGACAGGTGGTTTCGTTCGAGTAAATCTGGTGGAATTGCCAAACTGGGCATTTTTCAGGGTCACCCGGATCATCCCGACGAACCCGTGCAGGATCGGTCGGCATCGTGCGGATTTTTTTAGCAACTACGTCGGTATCGTCGTGTAACGCGATGGTATTATTATAGGACTTGGACATTTTCTGCCCATCCAGCCCCGGCATTTTTGACGCTGGCGTGAGTAAAGCCTGCGGCTCTGGCAGAATAATTTTACCCGAGCCTTCCAGATAACCAAACAATCGTTCTTTATCACCAATCGAAATATTTTGCTGCGAATCAAGCAAAGCACGTGCAACGCTCAACGCCTCAGCATCGCCTTTTTCCTGATAGGCTTTGCGATACTGGAAGAACATTTTTGCGTTCTTTTTGCCCATCTTTTTCGCCGCCTGCTCCGCCTTTTCTTCAAAGCCTGGCTCACGTCCATAAAGATGATTAAAACGACGCGCAACTTCACGCGTCAACTCAACATGCGCCACCTGATCTTCGCCTACTGGCACCATACCCGCTTTATAAACCAAAATATCCGCACTCTGTAATAATGGGTAACCTAAAAACCCATACGTCGCGAGATCTTTTTCTTTTAGCTTTTCCTGTTGATCCTTATAAGTCGGTACGCGTTCCAACCAACCGAGAGGCGTAATCATCGATAATAGTGTGTGTAACTCAGCATGTTCGGGTACTTTGGATTGAATAAACAATTTAGCTGAACCCGGATTAACCCCTGCAGCCAGCCAGTCAATCACCATATCCCAGGTGCTTTTTTCAATCACCGAAGGGTCTTCATAATGCGTGGTTAAAGCATGCCAGTCGGCAACAAAAAAGAAACATTCATACTCATGCTGCAGCTGCACCCAGTTTTTTAAAACACCGTGATAATGCCCCAGATGCAAACGTCCTGTAGGGCGCATACCCGATAAAACGCGTTGATGTTGTGTTGCTACTGTGTTCAATTTTCTAATCTCAATTTCTTAATCTCAATTTTTCAACCTAAAATTTCAGCCTGAAATTTTAATCCTTTTTACATTTATACTGATACAGGTGCTAATTTAAACACCAAAAATAGCACCAATAATTTTGACGAAATGTACAACAATCGGCCACATTACTTTACCTAATAAACCGCTGACAAGTAACACCAGAATAATCACCATGCCGAATCGTTCCAGCTGCATAAATGGCATCGCCAGCGTTCTCGGTAAAAGGCCGGCAACCACACGACCGCCATCAAGCGGCGGTATTGGCAATAAATTCAACACCATCAAAATAACATTAATATAAATGCCTTTTTGCCCCATCTCCGCTAAAAATGACAACGTTTGTGATGGGCTTAATAGTGAGTTAACAAAAACAATAAACATGGCCCAGAAACACGCCATAAAAAAGTTAGATACTGGTCCGGCAACAGCAACTATCGCCATGTCCAGCAAAGGCGATTTAAAATAGCGTGGTTCGACCGGCACGGGTTTTGCCCAGCCCATAATAAAGCCACTCATGGTGGCTAAAAAAAGTGGCACCACAACGGTACCCATCGGGTCGACATGTTTTATCGGGTTAACACTAATTCGACCAAGTTTTTTAGCCGTAGGATCGCCTAGTTTATAGGCCACCCAACCATGCGCAGCTTCGTGCAATGTAATCGCAAGTAGAACAGGGATAGCCCAAACAGCAATGGTATAGAGGAGTTCAGTGGGTAAGGTCATGTAGATTAAAAAATTCTAATAATATAGTTGGTTTCGGCCAGGGCACAGTTTACACGATTAGCTCAACTCCATCACTTCAAGCCCTGCATTTTTCACTTTTCATTATTTATTTTTCATTGCTCGTCAGAGCCCATGATCTTTCCCTTTACCCTGCCGCCTTACCTCTGGCACGCCATCCGTCAAACGAATTACCGTGGTTGGCTCAATCCCACAATGCCCACTATCAATAATCAGATCGACATGTTTTTCCAATTGCGCTCGACAATCTTCTGCATCGGTAACTGGAAACTCCTCACCCGGTAATACCAGTGTACAACTCATCAATGGCTGACCTAACTCTTCCAGCAAATCACGCACCACAGGATGGTCGACCACACGCAAACCAATATGCCGCCGCTTTGGATGCATTAAACGACGCGGCACTTCCGTCGTACCAGGCAATATAAAAGTATATGGCCCTGGGGTGAGTGATTTCAATAATCGATAATCGGTATTCTCAATTTTTGCATAGGTCGCAATTTCAGAAAGATCACGACACACCAATGTGAGATTATGCTTCTCATCAATCTGCCGAATACGCCGCAAACGTGTCACTGCTTCCTTATCGCCAATGTGGCAACCCAATGCATAACTCGAATCAGTCGGGTACACAATCACACCACCGCGTCGAATAATTTCAACGGACTGTTTAATAAAACGTGGCTGAGGATTATCGGGATGGATTTCTAGGTACAGACTCATAAAAACAATGAAAAATGAATAGTGAAAAATGAAAAATGTACTGGAATCATTTCTGACGATTCTCAGTATACACTTCGCTCATAGCGTTAAAAAATATAAACTAAACTGCAAATTTTTTCGTTCTCATGTTTTAGTACTTTAGTAATCATTATCTTATGATTACGTAAAAGCACTTATCCAGCGCCCCGTGAGAATGCATAGAGCTCCATGTGAAAGGTTAACATCTTAGCAACCACCTCACCCAACAAAAGTTTGACTCGTAGAGACATGAGAACAAGAACCCGTTGTTTTCATTTTTCATTACCGAAGTTCGGTATAATGCACGCCTCACAGACATAATCAGCACCAAATTAAACTAGAAAACACATTAATAATATGAAGTTACTATTTGATTTTTTTCCAATTATTCTATTTTTTCTAAGCTATTATCAAGCAAGCTTCCTGGTTGAAAACACCTTCGTCGGTCAACTCATCGATCCCGAAAAACCTGATTTCATCACTGCCACCATTATCGCCACCGCCGTCGCCATCATCGCCAGTTTTATTCAAGTAGGTTATAACTGGATCAGCACACGCAAGATTGAGCGCATGCATATTTTTTCACTCATGCTCATCACCGTGCTCGGTAGCATCACTATCTTCTTGGGCAATCCTTCTTTCATTCAATGGAAACCGACCGTTTTAAACTGGTTATTTGCCGCTGTCTTTCTTGGCAGCATGCGCATCGGCGACAAACCCATTGTGCAAAGGATGATGAACGAACATATCAAATTACCCGACAACATATGGAAACGACTTAATCTATCGTGGGTACTTTTCTTTTTTATCAGTGGCGCAGCCAATCTATACGTCGCCTTCTATTACAATGTTGCCGCACCCGCAGATGCACGCATGGACACATGGGTTAACTTCAAACTCTTTGGTTTAATGGGATTAACCATCGGTTTTGTTATTTTACAAGCGGCCTATCTATCGAGACATATTGTCGAAGAAGATGATACAGATAACGATAAGAACAACAGCGACGATAAAGCCGAAGCAAAATAATTCAGAGACAAAATTTAGAGACAAGATAATTATGTTATATGCAATCATTTCCGAAGACGTTGAAAACAGCTTACCTAAACGACTTAGCGTAAGACCCAAACACATTGAGCGCTTAACCTCTCTGCAAGATGAAGGGCGATTAATACTCGCCGGCCCACATCCCACAATCGACAATATCGATCCTGGTGAAGCTGGCTTCAGTGGCAGCCTAATCGTCGCCGAATTTGAAAACCTAAGCGAAGCCAAAGCATGGGCAGATGCTGACCCTTACGTTGATGCAGGTGTTTATGCCAATGTCACGGTTAAACCGTTTAAGAAAATCTTTCCGCAATAATCCTTTCTAGTTAGTTCTGGATTAAGCCCTCGTATTCGGCTACAATGCGCGCTGCATAGCTTGCCGGGGTGGCGGAACTGGTAGACGCGCCGGATTCAAAATCCGGTTTCCTCACGGAAGTGCCGGTTCGATTCCGGCCCTCGGTACCATATTCTTTTGCTCATTTCTGATTTAGCCCATAGTTTTGTAATTCTATGAGCCCGAACCTTTCGGTTAGATTCATGAATGACTTCCCTGTCATTCACCCCTGCGGGGCAGTTCGCTTCGCTCACTGTGCAAATTTGTCCGGCCTTCTCATTTTATATTTCCAATGTTTTATAAAAGCCACCTTACATAATTGTTTTTCTTGATAAGAACAACCACTCACGTATGATGACGGCATAATTACAAATAGGATACCTATTTGTAATTATGCGAAAAGAATAATAAATGAATAACAAAACTATTAAACATAGGAAAATAAAAGCAAATCGAAATAAGGGGCTATTTATTGCCGCGGCGGCGATATTCGCATTGATAATATTAACCACATATAAAATCCCGTTATTTCAAAAAGAACTCAGTGGAAAAATCATGGGGTTTTCAGAAATCCATAATAAAACAGAATTAAAATTAATGGCTACTGTACGTTTAGATAATGGATCTCAAGTTCTAGCAGCTATGCCTTCTGACTTACTGAAACGCAATGCGACTAAAGCTACGCTTATAGAAGAGACTACAATGTTTGGGCGTAAAACATATAAGTTTCTTCCGCACAAAGAGGAAAATAAAAGAAACTAAAAAGGACGGAGAATAATAAGGGACGGAGGGATTATTTCAGTAAAAAGGGACGAGTAAAAAGGGACGGAGGGATAGTAAAAAGGGACGGAGGGATTAAATTTAGGTGATAATTCCTTCGGTGTATATATCTCAGGAGCTAGTTAGGCGCTTTAAGAAACCTTCACGAGATCCAGCATTTATCCAGCCAGTTGCAATTGTCTTACTGTGGTCATTATTCACTCGACCACGATGAATGTGAGAGGGAGAGGCCGGAAAAATCACCAACTTACCCCGTACTGCCTCTTCGTGATGATTCTGCCAGTGGAATTCGGTGCCAGCTTCATCCACGGAATTGCAATAAAGTATCCAAGCCAACACGCGATTTCCCGGCTCGGTGCCTTCATCACTAATCGTCCAATCACAGTGCCACTGCCTGAAGGCCTCGCCAGGTGCGTAACGCTGCAGGTTGAATATCGGCATCACAAACAACTCCTGGTCAGGGCAGACATCCCGAAACAGAGCCCGCTCTTGCAGGTATTTCTCTAGACCTGCTGAAATACCCCGCAGGATCACTTCAGCAATAGCGAACGCTTCGGGATCTGAACGGTTGAATGCGACAAGACTGATGTCTGTCGAGACCTTGGCGGGTTCCGCGTTGCAGCCGCCTGCACCGAAGGCTACCCCCGGTCGCTGAAGATCTTTACGCCTATCAAAGAAATTCATGACGCCATCAGCAACAGCCTCATAGCCGGGGTTTTTGTAACGACCGATCAGATCCATGCAGGGAACTCCGTAGTT
>CAZCOZ010000010.1:0-7622 GCA_964500555.1 uncultured Thiotrichaceae bacterium
TATCATATCGTTCAACGAGGCAATAACCGAGAGGCTTGTTTTATCGAGCCTGAGAATTATCAGTTTTATTTGGCGTTGTGGAAAGAAGTCTCATCACGATACGGTGTTTCTGTTCATGCTTATTGTTTGATGACGAATCATATACATGTTTTAGCAACGCCCGATGAGAAAACATCGTTATCTAATACGATGAAAGTTGTAGGTAGCCGATACGCTCAATATATTAATAAGAAATACAGGAGAACAGGTACGCTGTGGGAAGGGCGGCATCGATCCAGTCTTGTTCAGACAGAAAAATATTTTCTTACCTGTTGTCGTTATATTGAATTAAATCCAGTGACTGCGGGCATGGTAAAATCTCCAGAAGAATATAAATGGTCTAGCTATCACTGTAATGCGTGGGGTGATGAAAGCTGGTTGGTGAAACATGATGAATATAAGCAGCTAGGGATGACAAAGGATGAGCGGTGTTTTAATTATCGTTCATTATTCAAATATCATCTTGATGATGGCGATATCGATTTGATTCGCAAGGCAGCTCATTTTAGTCAGCCTGTTGGTGATGACAGGTTTAAGAGAGAAATAGAAAATAAGTATGGGATTGCACTTGGACAGGATAGACGTGGTAGGCCGAAGCTAATGGATGATGTGGTTAAAATTTAATCCCTCCGTCCCTTTTTACACTTTTTACACGTCCCTTTTTACAGTCCTTTTTACATTAATAACGACATGGTTTTAAGAAGTATGGATGAAGAAAATATTTTTGAAAAAATAGTAGAGCTTTTACAGGATCATAACAATAACAAATCGGACCATCTACTAACACACCAAAGCTATGATGCGTTAAGCAATATTTTAGATGTCGAGAAAGAAAGTGTTGGCCAATGGGATGACATTTATAAATGGGTAGAGCAATACCTTAAATACTCTATCAACACATCGAACCCAAACTTTGTAAACCGTATGTGGTCGGGTGCCAATTTACCTTCTATTATCGGTGAGGTTATTGTAGCCGCGACAAATACATCAAGCTGTACTTATGAATCTGCACCTGTCGCTACTATTTTAGAGCGTTACATGATTAACGAAATGTTAGCCTTAGTAGAATTTGAAAATGGTAGCGGGCAAATGACAACAGGTTCCAGTAATGGAAACATGATTTCCATGATGGTCGCTAGAAATAGAGTGACAGAGAGTGTTAAACAAGAGGGACTATTTAGTCACGCTAAATTGTTTGCTTTTGTCAATGAAGATGCTCATTACTCTCTAGATAAAGCAGCGAATATTATAGGTATTGGAACAAATCAGCTTATCAAAATAAAAACGCATGAAGACGGCTCTATCGTTGCTGAAGATTTAGAAAATGCAATAGAAAAAGTGATACAGGCCGATGGCATCCCTTTTTATGTGTGTGCAACATTGGGTACGACGGTTAAAGGTGCGTATGATTCTATAACCAAGCTTGTAAGATTAAGAGATAAATATAAATTCTGGCTTCATGGTGATGGTGCATGGGGCGGAGCAGCTTTAGTGAGTGATCGTTTAAAAAGTAAGCTGCTAAAAGATGTAGAACATCTTGATTCCTTCACAATGGATTTCCATAAAATGTTGGGCAGTAGCTTAATGTGCAATTTTCTATTGCTCAACCATAGGCACTTATTAACGAAGACATGTGCAGACGGTGATAATAGCTATATTTTCAGAGATGATGATTATGATTCAGGTCATTCGTCACTGCAATGCGGTCGTCGTGTTGATAGTTTAAAATGGTTCCTGGATTGGAAGTTTTATGGAAAAAAAGGTTTTTCTGATCGCGTGGAAAATTATTATGAACTAGCAAAATATTCTGAGCAGTATATTAATAAAAGCGATGTTCTTGAAATGGTAAGTAAACGCGCATCATTTAATATCTGTTTTCGTTATAAACCCAAAAATAATAATGCAGATGCTTTTATTAACAAATTGCGAGAGACGTTATACCAAGAGCAAAAAGCATTGTTGGCATTGGCATACGTGGACAATAAACTTATTTTCCGCTTATTAATTAGTAATACCAATATCAACAAAGAAACATTAGAACATTTATTTAACACAATAGAAAATACAGGGAATAGATTGCAACATGAATAATAACGCCAACACTAATATTCGCAATTATGATCATATAGGGAATTTTAAATCTGTAGACATTTTATATTCGCATTTACAGAACAAGAATTACGCAAACGTTTTAGAGCAAGTAGAGCGATTGAAAGAAGAAATTAGTTGTTATAATTTTCAATTGGACGCATCCACCTATTCAAGACATATACTGTCTAAAAAAAATGGTAGCTGGTTAATGCTTATTCATTGGGATAAAGATGTTTCAACCAGAATACATGGGCATCCTGAAAGATCTTTTGTTTATGTTTTAGACGGTTTGCTAGAAATTGAAAGCTTCAAATTGAACCCATTACAAAGTCTGAATAAAAAAATAGTACAGCCTGGCGAGTATTTTCATAATGATGGGTTGGTTGACCGATTCGATAATGTTGTTCATCGAGTGCATACAAAAAAACAATCACTGAGTTTGCATTTTTACTCAGACGATCCAACTAAAGGCACTATTTATACAGAATCGAGAGAGACAGAAGAGGGCGAGAAAAAAAGGGAGCAGAGGGCAATGTCGTTTACTTAAGCAAAAAACGTCATTGCGAGCGATAGCATGGCATCTCTTACTGGCGACTGTGCCGTTTGTAGGAGATTGCTTCGTTCCTCGCGATGACAGGAACGTAATCTTTTCGGGGTAAGAAAAAAACGTGAAAGAATGTAACCAGTGTGGCAAGTGTTGTATCAAATACGGCAATGGTGGGCTGACGACATCAAGCAGCCAGATAAACTATTGGTCTGACCATAAACCTGAAATTTATAAATACGTTAAGGACGGAAATATTTGGTTTGAGCCTGAAACAGGTAATCAGATAGAAGTTTGCCCGTGGTTAAGAAAACAGCCGAACCAAAATAGTTATACCTGTGATATTTACTACAATCGACCTGATGATTGTAAATTTTATCCTTCGACGCTGGATGAAATGGTGGTAGATGATTGTGAAATGATAGAGCCTAAAGATTTAGCTAATCCGAAGCAGGGACAAAAATCACTGGACATTATTATGCAAGATAGTCGTAAGGAATTTGAGTATTGAATCAATTTGAAATGACTTTTTATGCAAGCATACTTTTAGCAATCGCCGCTACTCTCGGAATTGTTATGGTAATTCTAGGTGTTCGTTATCATCGAAGTTCTTTTAAACTGGCGATGAGTCATGCTGTTATCGCCATTGGCGGGCTAGGCTTTCTTGCTACGCAAATTATTAATGGGCCGATAAACAAATACAATAATGTGGCTGCTCTGTTGTTATTGTTGGCGCTTATTGGCGGCGGCATGTTATTCGCTTTGCGCGAAAAAGATCGACCACCAGCCATGATTATGGTGTTCATTCACGCCAGCATGGCACTTGCCGGATTAGTTGTTTTATTTCTTGGTTTGCAATAATTTTGCTCTTTCAACTGGTCGAAAATTTAAAAGTGAAAAGGTTTTATCTTCGGTTATTAATGGGGGGATTACAAGATCACTTTTGAACTAAAGATTACCTAATCGAAGGTTCCAATAGCGATTGCCCAGTCTGATAAGAATGGCAAGTTAATGGTTTGCTGTGTATTGGTTAATGTACCTAGCGCTATTTCTTCGTAAGCCCCCAAGGTATTGACTGCAATAGCAACTTGTGGCGCCGACATACCAGTAAGGTTAATGTTTATACTGGTAGTATTTTCTCGGTATAACACTAACTTGTCGTTACCATCGCGCAGAATACGTGTATCTGAATTGCTACTTAGTACATTGTCGCGAATCATTGCTTCAAGAAACCGCTTGTGGGTAACAAAGAATTCCGCATATGTTTTTAACGCGCTTTTATTCGGGTAAGGGACAATCGGGCCAGTAGGATAATGCCCCCAAATATTAGCTACACCTCCGGCCATTGTAGAGTGCCATAATCCTCGACGTGTTTTTGTGGTGTCATAATCTTTTGATCGATTTCCATCTCTGATGCGAAATCGATCCTCTGAAAATGAAGGCATCCCTGGCCGGGCACTAATATGATCAACGTAATCATCATAATCTGGCTGATGCCATTCATAGCTTGAATAATCAAAGCCTTCAAAAATTTGGTTCAATTGATTTGTGCTAGCTCTTCCACCCGTAAAGTGAGGCCAACCGAAATGATCTTGCATATAGGTATACCACGTATTGAGCATACCGTTACTGGCCCATTCAAAAAGATCAAATCCATAACTAATACTCCAGCCCGGCAAAGGTCCAAGACGGGCTGCAATGTAGCGCTGCAAACGTTGATCTTCTGCTCCATTTGCTCCACCTGCTAAGCGTAAAGGTGTTTGGCTACGGCTGTCATCACCCCAGGGCCAGAGATGCACTGCACCACCAGCTGCGTGCGTTTTTGTTATTAATAATTCCAAAGCCTCAAATGTCTGTATATCTGGGTTGATCATCGAGGCAAGCACAGAGTTACTACTATGATTAATATCGAACCAGCGCCCACCAAGTACATCTATGTGAAAGCCCGTGAAACCATGCCCTACCATGTATTCCTCAATCCGATCATCAATTAATGTTGGATTGTTGTGAAATTCTATAGGGTTCGCGAATGACGGACTACTACCGTTCCACATGACATACTGAGGGACGAAAACATCTTCAGTGTTCTCCCAGCCCCATTTGTTACCAAATCTCTTTAGAAATCCATGGGCATCAGGGTTGGAATTGGGATTAACGGTCAACGTTCCAAAACGACCATCCAAATCACTATCTGCACTGCTGCTTATAAATGACCAATTGCCTAATTGCGTTCCTGAAAACCGAAATTTCCAGACATTGTTACCGTCATAGAACATTTCAGTTTTACGTACTTTTGATGTATCTGTGTGCGTAAACGTTACCTCCGCGATAACGTCAAAAGGATTGCCACTAAAAGATGAATTTGTAACACTCCACTCGAAATATGGTTGGTACATCTGGCCAGTAGAATGACCAAGATTGACTTCACCCGCTGACGTTACTGTGATGCTAACCGTGGCCACATTGGAAATCGTTGTTCCGTCGTTTGCTGTAAACATTACGGTATCCTCACCAACGAAGTTATTATTTGGTGTATAAATTAGGTTTGGCGCTTGACCACTAAGGCTACCATTAGCCGGGTTACTTACAAGCGTATAAGTCAGTGGATTATTATCTGCATCACTGGCAGACAAAGTGATCGAGACCGACGTATTTTGAGGTGTGCTTACCGATTGACTGGCTGCAACTGGGGGTTGATTTGGATCGGGTGTTCCCGTTTCCGTTACTGTAATAGTTATCGTCGCGATATTAGAATCCACAATGCCGTCGTTAACCTCGAAGGTAAAGCTGTCACTGCCAATAAAGCCCATATTTGGAGTGTAAGTTAAATTAGGCGCTTGACTACTAAGGTTGCCATTAGCGGGGTTATTTACAAGCGTATAAGTTAGCGGATTGTTATCTGTATCACTGGCAGATAAAGTGACCGACACCGGCGTATTTTGTGATGTTCTTACCGATTGACTTGTTGCAATGAGCGATTCATCTGTACTGCTGCCTCCATCGTTATTACAAGCTACAAGGAATGAGACAGCCAATAACATCAGCATGGAAAGATTAAATTGCTTCGAAAGATATAAAGAAAACATATTTAGCTCCAGACAATAGGCAATCGGTAAAGTTCATCGAATTTAGGCATGCTTTATGTAAGCCTTTAGTGGTTTAACGACTTCACTTAAAATTCTTTAGAACATTTTTTATGTATGCTTCTGTTCCGTAATGACGTTTTAATCCTTGATAACTATTATCTCTTATTTTAAAGTGTCTTATGCTATTAAACTACTACAACTTTATATATAAAAATCTCGAAAAGTGCTTAAATAACTGCTTGTTGATATTCCTAAGTGGTATGAAAAATGGAAAGATATTGCAGCAATCTTAAATCTTTCTGGACTAAAGCCACTCAACAGCAGGTGTTTTTACTGACTAGCAAAAAACTTGGTCAGAGATAATGCTAGTGTTGAAGACAATGTCAGTTAGCTAATCAATTATAGAATAATCCACCTGATCGAGGAGATCTGAACTGTGAACAGTGACATTATAAAAAAGTTATACGACTCTGAACCAAAATCACCACTATATGTGGCAGTCAATCGTGTTTTAGTAAAAAACGATCCCAACCTAATGAACATGATGAAGCAGGCCAGTTCGAAAATGTGCCTGACCACGGCTTTAACACCGGGCTTTAAAGGGTTTGATTTGATGAAACAGATTGGCGCATGTCCCATGGGTATGCGCTGGGGAGCGAGTACAGACATGGGTTCTGAGCTATCACATATATGGATAGACCAGATCACTTACTGGGACTCAGTAGAGGCACACGAAAACTTCCACGAAACATTTGAAGATGTGGTCGTAGACACTTGCGCACGTTGTGGTGAGGTTTTACTTGAAGGGCCTGAAGAACCCGTATTTCGTATCGTGCACAGTGATTTACCCATGCTTATTTCAAATAATCAGTGGCAGAAAAAAAATGCATCAGGTGACGCTGAAGGTTATGCCATCGACAGCGGCGAGACAGTTACTGTTATGGCAACGCATCGTGTTCGCCCGGGAAAAGAAGCAGAATTTGAAGAGGGTGAAATTACAACCATGAATCTTTTAAAAGATTCGCCGGGAATGATTGGTTTTCAAATCCTTAAACGTATAGGTTTATCCACTCTTGGTAGTGGTCATGCCACCGTTGAATCTATGCTAGAAGATTTAAAAGACAGCTCCGGCAGCAAACTCAAACGCACTGCTGAAGTATGGGAAGGTTACACTATGCCTGCTGAGTATCTGGTCATGGTTGAGTGGGAAAGCCTGCAATATGCGCAGGGCAATATGCCGCACGTAAATGTAAAACCGGCACTGTTGAATGTCCATGGGCAAAAGGTACTGAATAACTGCCTGCATATGCCAAACGTACGTATGTCTGATTCCATGTTTCGCGAGCAAACTAACCGTGAAGTACTAAACCGCAAAAAATAACAGGCAGGTGAATGCATGGATTTTTCATCATGATTCACAAATTGATGCTGGAATTGTTGATTCAAAACTGTTTCTGATTTTTTCGTTATGCTTTGTTACTTAACTGCTAATCTCTTTACAGGGTGATTTAAATGGCTTATACAGAAAAATTTCAAAATCTTGCCGATGCGGCACGTTCTCGTGTAGAAGAAGTATTGCCCGAACAGGTTGATGCCTTGTTGGCGGAAGGGGCTATCGTACTTGATATACGCGATAAGGAAGAACATGATGCTGGTCATATTAAAGGCTCGCTGAACATTAGCCGTGGCAAACTGGAAATGCTTGTGGAAGATAAAATTCCTGATCTTAATACTACAGTTATCTGTTATTGCAATGCTTTTAACCGTGGTGCGCTGTCTGCAGATACGTTACGAAGTATGGGTTACGTGAATGCTAAATTTATTGCTGGAGGCTTTGGTAGCTATCGCAAGCTTGTGTGAAT
>CAZCOZ010000010.1:7722-19568 GCA_964500555.1 uncultured Thiotrichaceae bacterium
TTATAGGTGGTAAAAAAGGCTAAGTAGAAATGATTCTACTTAGCCTTTTTTGTTAGTAATCAAAAACTAGTAATCAAAAACTTGCTATATGATAATTTAGGTATATATTTTATTTATACCCATGCAGGGTTGTGATTATAAATCACGTTTTTTTAAAAATGTGTTCACATCGCGAATAAACATTGGACAGCTGTAATAACTTCATGAAATACATTCTCGCAATATTAATTACGTTTTCTATCATTCCCGCCACTTATGCTGGTGCAATCTCACCAGGAGATTACTATGTCTCACCTGCGAAGTTAAATGTGCGTTTAGCAGCAAACAAGACTGGGAAAATAATAAATAAAATTTACAAGAAGCAAAAGGTCGAGGTATTTGAAGTCAAAGATGACTGGGCACGTATATCTTCTTACTACGATGGCACAGATGAGGGAGTGCCGGGCAATGTGGCACGCTGGGTTGCCGCAGAATACCTAAGTAGTATCATCCCTCTTCCAGTTACAGTGAAAAAAGTAAATGCCGTTGAAGTAAAAAAAGAAAATAGTAATTCATCTGTCGCAAAAGCGATAAAACTATCAGATGACTTTTCAAAATATCAAAATGTTTTTGTATCAGCGTCTGAAAAATTAATTGATAAGGGTGATTGTAAGCTTGCTGATTTCAAAAAATTAGGCGGCTGGTGGAAATCATTAAATCATAAGCCGGATCCAGTGTATGTCACGTATTGTGGTGGTGGAACAAAAACACATCGAATTTATTTAAATGTGGTAACTGGCGCTACATTCAAGTAAGGCGTTTAACATCAAGCGTTTTATACGCTGATGTGTTTCATTCTTCATTGTATATGACGATTAATTAGTTTATACGTCATGAACTATTTTCACGTCCACAAGCTCATCAAAAAATAAATATTTCGATTTAAATGGCGCAACAAAGTGGGCGACAAGTTAGAGGCTTTGCTTGAAGAAAGCCTTATCGTTGCACTGGAAACTAAAGCACTTAAACTGCGACACAAAAATTCACCTTGCTGGAAAGATACCAAAACGGGCAACAAAAAGTTTACGAAAGTGGATGAAGCGTCGAGCGGTAGTCGAACCGATTATCGGTCACTTGAAATCAGTCTATTTTATTGTCATCCCCGAATACCTCTATCGGGGATTCAGCGTTATCAGTTACTTAGAACTTCTGGCTTCCCGATAAAAGCATTCGGGAATGACAAACTGTTTTTAACCGGACACTAGTGACGCGGGAGCATGGGAATGAGGAGTAACTAATACTACAGTACTAATACTAAAGTACTAATACTTCAGTATTATTTATCCCTGCTGCAACCTCACGTAAAGTATTGCGTATTACAGAAACTTTTTGTTGGCACGAAGTTGGTTACAACAAACCTAATGCAACACAATCAAACGAGGTTGATATGGAATACATTAATTGTACTGGTATGGAAGGTGTTTATACCTGGCAGGCGGCATTGCTGCGTGCGCAGGCGGTAAATATAGGCGCTGAGGGTGAAAACTTTTCACAAACCGACTGGCGCTTGCCAAATATAAAAGAACTTGCCTCTATTGCTGAATTACGGTGTTCTAACCCAGCGATAAATAATACCATTTTTCCGAATACATCCTCTAGTTTCTTCTGGTCTTCCTCGGCGTTTGTGCCTGTTAGCAATAGCGCGTGGGACGTCGGTTTCGGCCATGGCGATGACGACGCGGTCGGTAAGGGTAACGGTGACTTTGTTCGGTTAGTACGTAGCGGACAGTGACTTTGATTTTTGGTTTTGTTCTAAACTGTTTGACATCCCTTATCGATAGAGGTAGCGTAATACCTTATTGTTATCAATAAGGTATTAATATGAAATCAGTCACTGTTTCACCCAAGTATCAGGTGGTTATTCCAAAGGAAATAAGGGAGTCAATGGGTATTGTTTCGGGGCAGAAAATACAGATGTTGACCTACCGTAATCGAATTGAACTAATACCCATTAAACCAATGAAAAACATGAGGGGTTTTTTAAAGGGAATTGATACAGATGTAAAGCGCAATAAAGATAGATTGTGAAAGAGCGCTTATGAATGTGATTGATTCTTCGGCGTGGTTATCTTATTTTTCGGGTGATGCAAATGCCAAAATATTTTCATCGCCAATTGAAAATATTGATAAATTGATTGTGCCCAGTATTACTATTACGGAAGTGTTTAAATGCATTTTTCGCCAGCGTGATGAGGGTTTGGCAATAGAAGCTATTGCACACATGGAGCAGGGCAGAGTGGTTGCATTGGATAATGCGCTGGCTATAGACGCTGCACAGTGTGGCATCGAGTATAAATTGCCATTAGCGGATAGCATTATTTATGCCACTGCGCAAAAATTTGATGCCATTGTATGGACGCAAGATATTGACTTTAAACGGTTGCAAGGCGTTAAGTATTATTCAAAGAAAAAAGTCAGGTGAATATAGACGCTTTATAGATTATCTGCTCCTGATATTGATTTGTTTCTGTTATAAGGAAAAAATAAATGAAAGTATTAGTCGCCGATGATCATGAATTTGTACGCGGTGGGTTGGTGACTGAACTGTCAACCATAATTCCTGATGCGTCTTTTGTGCAGGCGGGTGATGCGCAAGAAGTGATTGATGCACTAGCTGCCAATAAAGATATGGGTTTGGCGATTCTGGATTTATATATGCCGGGCGCGAATCGTTATGATCTGGTTGAGATTGTGTGTCGGACCTATCCAGAGTTGCTGGTTATTGTGCTAACAGCTTCGGAAAATTGCAATGATATGCGCGCAGTTATTGACCGTGGGGCAAAGGGTTATATTTCTAAAACATCGGGTAAAGATATTGTTTATCATGCGGTGCGTTTAGTGATCGCGGGAGGAACGTATTTTCCAAGTGAAATGATGTCGGCCTCGATTGAGGAGAGGACATCAGAACAGAAATTGTCAGCACTACAAAGTAAAATAGCCACGTTAACTGAGCGCCAGAAAGAGGTGTTAAAGCATGTATTAACGGGTTGTTCGAATAAAGAAATAGCTAGAACCTTAAACCTTTCTGATAATACCGTAAAAATTCATGTTACCGCTATTTTAAAAGCCTTGCCATTTGAGAGTCGAAAGCAGGTGATTGCGAGTGTGGCACCAACGGATTTATGATTTAAATCACTCTGATATATTCTTTCAACATAATGATTTCATCCGAGAAATTGATGCCGAACATAATTTTTTTGCCCAAATATAATCAGGGTCTGGTTAAGCGAATCTAAGGGTGTGAACTCATGTTAATTAACTATTTTAAACAGCGTTTTTTTATGTTGTTCGGTTGGTTCGTATTTTTGTTGATAGTATTTAATACTGCGACGAATGCAGCTGAAAATGACGTAAATATCTCCGGCATAGATGTTTACGAAACAGAAGATGAATTTTTTTCTGATATTCCCAATGTTATTTCAGCTACACGTATTCGTCAGCCATTAACAGAAGCACCTTCATCGGTAACGGTGATCGATCGCGCGATGATTGAAGCCTCCGGCGCAATTGAGTTCGCCGATGTTTTGCGGTTAGTACCGGGTGTTCAAGTTTCCTATCCCAGCGGTAACCAAATTGCGGTGACTTATCATGGCTTTGCTGATCAGTTTCCAAGAAAAATGCAGGTACTGGTTGATGGTCGCTCTGTTTATCAACCTTCGTATGCGAATATTGACTGGTTGTTTATAGGTGTTGTGCTTGAAGATGTCGAAAGAGTAGAAGTCGTACGTGGGCCGAATAGTCCTCTATATGGTGCAAATGCAGTGCAGGGTGTGATTAATATAATAACCCGTCAGCCTTATCAGCAGACAGGGACATATATTGGTGCTACGGGAGGAAGTCTTGCGACCCGTAATGGCATTATTCGTCATGCTGACAGTATTGGAAAATTAGATTATCGAATAACAGCCAATTACGAAAAAGCCGATGGCCTGCCTGGCAACTTAGATTCGACTAATGATGGGCGAGAAATTTTTGGTTTGTTTTTTAGAGGTGTTTTACAACAAAGTTTAAGTGATGAAATAGATATTCAGCTAGGAGTAAAAGACGGTCGTCTGGGAGCGGGTGCTGAACTATCAAGTGAACCACCTCCGCACAATAAAGATGTTACCTCAAATTACCTGTTTTTAAACTGGCGGCATACTTATGAGAATGGTGGTGACAGCCATCTGCATTTTTATCGTAATGCATATAATTCTAGAGACAGCTATAGCCAGTTATTATCCGAGGCATTTGGTCAAACGCCCGCTACGATTGAGTTTTTGCTTGAAGGTCGTCCCGACCAGTTTATAGAGTTAGCCTCTTATGATTATAAAGGCGACAGGTACGATATTGAGTGGCAGTATAACTCGCCACGCAAAGGAAAATGGCGATCAATGTTTGGTGTAGGTGTCAGGCAGGATCGACTTAAATCGGAAGTGTTGACGAATCAGAACAAATTCATTACTGATACCAGTACGCGAATTTTTGCGAACACGGAGTATCGCGCGACGGATTCAATTATTACCAGTTTAGGTTTGATGATAGAGGACAGTGATCAATTTGGAGCTTATGCTTCGCCTCGTGTGGCAGTGAATTATTTATTGACCCCTGAACATTCCCTGCGGCTTAGCTATACCCGAACAAAAAGGAATCCATCTTTACTCGAAGACAATTTTAATCAGATTCTTAAATTAAATGATGGTACAGACTTTCTTATAGCAAGACGTAGCCTGGATGTGGAAGCAGAAACGGTGACATCAAGTGAAATTGGGTTTATTGGTTACTGGATGGATAAAAATCTATTCCTGGATTTTAAAATTTTTAAAGAAAAAACAGAAGACGTAATACATGAATTAAGGGATTCTTTTATCGAGCATCCATTTCCTAAAATACCCAGAGATGTTTTTATTATTGGTAATGATGGGACACTTGATGTAAACGGTGTTGAGATGCAGTTGAAATATAAGTTTAGTGCAAACGATTTTATCTCTCTTCAATATGCATATCTGGACGCGGATAGTACGCTACTTAGAAAAGTAGGGTCACTTCGTTTGTGGGAGGAGGTTAAGCCGTCTGTTCCTAAAAACACAGCTAGTGTGCTTGTTAGTCACGATTTTTCTAGCGGCTACAAAGCAAGCTTTGCTTACTATTATATATCAGGTATACGTTGGTTAGCAGATGGTGATTTTATTGAAGCGAATAGCCGAGTAGATATTCGTATTGCTAAAAATTGGAGGGTAAATAAAAACAGAATAAAAGCAGAATTTATTGTACACAATATAGGTGGTGATTATATTACGTTTAGAGACGAAAATCTTTTTGAGACACGTTATTTCATACGCTTAGGTATAGATTTGTAAATGGTTTTATGATGTTTTCTTTATCAATAATCACAAGGATGCGGATATTTGTAAACTTTTTCGTAGATAAAAAAGTGCGTGGTTTTATTTGGGGAGTAGTATTAGCTACTTCTTTATTGGTTAATTCGTCAATTGTGTATTCGAAAAACGCTGAACAGATTATTCTTGTCACCAGTAAAACAGGGGGAGCTTATCAGGTATTTGTGGATTCATTCTCCGAAGAGTATTTCAACAAGGTTAAAGCCGATTCTCGATTTGAAATAAAAAATATATCGATTAGCCGTCTGTCATCAGATAGAAATGACTGGAAATATAAAAATGCACTAGTTGTGACGGTCGGCACAAAAGCGGCAAAATTTGTGGCAGATATGAAACTGGACTCGCCAGTCATTCATGCGATGTTACCATTTAGTGCGTATAAAAAGATTGAGAGTAAACGTAAAGTTTGTTCGAAGCAGTCAGCAATCTATATTGATCAACCTATAAAGAGGCAGTTAGCGCTGTCAAAAATAATTTTCCCCAATCGTCATCGTTATGGTTTTTTGCTTGGTGATACGTCTAAAAAACGCTATGAAATTGAAAGGCAAGAGCATCACTTTTCAACGAAAAAAATAGAAACCAGTCTTATCGAAGAAAGTAGAGAACTGGCATGGTCACTTCGTGATTTGAGCGATGATGTTGATGTGTTTATTGCGCTTAATGATCCTCTTGTGTTTAACCCTAATAATGCAAAGTGGTTTCTCTATATGGCTTATCAGGAAGAAAAACCCGTTATTGGTTTCTCAAAACCCTATGTGTCGGCTGGTGCGTCGGCAGCCGTTTATTCAACACCCGCTCAGTTAGGTATGCAAGCCGCGAAACAGCTTATTCAGCAGCAACTATCAAAAAATGAATGTTTATTTAAACCGCAATATCCGCATAATTTTTCCATTTCAGTTAATAAGGCAGTTGTTGAATCATTATCAGGGCGTGCATTAAGCGAAGAAATGCTCCATCAGTATCTTGTTGAAAAAGAGAAGGCGAGAAAGTGACTATATCCTGGTGGAATAAGATTGGTTTAAGTGGTCGCACAGCAATATTGATGATTATCCCTATGATGTTGATGATTTTAGCATTGGGTTACTACGTTACCGCCGACAAAATTTCGAGTGCAGAAAGAAATGCAAATCAGCGCGGTAGTTTATTGGCCAGACATTTATCTTCAATAGTTGAACTTGGAATGGTTGCGCGCGATAAAGCAGTATTGTCATCGTACGTTGATATAGTGTTGAAAGAAGAAGGTGTATTTAGTGTGTCAATACAGGATGTAGCAGGGAACACGCTAGCAGAAAAAAGTGTTGAAGGGTTAGCCGGTCGTCGTTCAGAAATAAAATATTTCTCTGCTCCTGTGTTGTTGACTGAAATTGCTGTCGGCGGTATTGAAAATGATCTTGAAGAGCGGGCTGAGACTGATGAGAATAATAAGCTGATTGGTTTAGTACGCATAGGTGTCTTGTCAGAAAAATCAGGTTCCAAAGAGGAGAAAATATTACTGCTTGGTTTGGTCAGTACATTGGTAGGAATAATAATCAGTACATTAATAGGTTATAACCTTTCTCGAGTAATCACTAAGCCCATATTACGATTAAATGAAACGGTTTCTTTATTAACAGCCGGTCAGTTAGAAGCGCGTGTAAATGAAAAGTCAGAAGGAGAAATAGGTGCATTGGAACATGGAATAAATAATATGGCAGAGTCGTTACACCAATCTCAGATCAATTTACAGAATAGAGTAGATGAAGCAACCAATAGTCTTAGCGTGAGTATTTCAGAATTAGAGAAAAGTAATGTTGAGCTGGAAAAATCACGTGGAGAAGCAATAAATCTGGGTAATGAAAAAGTTCAACTTTTAGCGCGAATAAGTCATGAACTACGAACGCCGTTAAATGCAGTGATAGGATTTAGTCGCTTGTTAGAAAAACAGTTAAGTGATCATGATCGTTCTGAATATACTAGAACGATTATCAATTCTGCGACACAATTAACTGCAGTTATTGATGATGTGTTACTGTTTTCAAAATTGGAATTTGGTTCGTTGTCCTTAGCGCATGAAAATTTTAGTCCCAGAGAAGCCTGTGAAGATACGGTAGTCATGCTATCAACAGCGGCACAGGCTAAAAATATAGAATTAGTTTTATTGATAGATAAGTCTGTACCAGATTTCATGGATGGTGATGAATCAAGAATAAAGCAGGTACTAACTAATTTAATTAACAATGCAATTAAGTTTACTGATGTAGGTGAGATTGTTGTTAATGTGGATTCACAATTATTTTCTTCAAATGGTGGCGTTGGAAACACATTATCGATTACCGTAATAGATACAGGTTGTGGTATCAATTTGAAAAAATTTGATACCTTATTCAGTGAGTTTTCACAAGTTGAAAATATACGAACAAGAAAATTAGATGGTATAGGACTAGGGCTATCTATTTCACGCCGTCTTGCTAGAGCAATGGGTGGCGATATTACAGTAAATAGCACAGAGGGTGAGGGATCCTGTTTTCGCTTTTATATCCCATTATTAAATCCGAGTAACGAAAAACGTCTTGTTTCAGCTTACAGTCAATTATCTGGAAAGAATGTATTACTGTTTGAGCCACAACTCAAATCTCGAGAGTCATTACTGGCGATGTTTTATCAGTTTGGTATGGAAGTAGCTATTATCGAAAATGAAATTATTGATTACCTGTCGTCAGAGGAAAAAGAAAATTCTTTAGATGTTCTGGTGCTAGCTTATTCAGCCGATCAATTAAAAAATATTTCGTGTGAAGATGTCGAAAATAAATTTGGAGAATTATTTGATGGGCCTATTTTGATACTGACAGGCATTAGTCTGTGGGAGCTAGACGCCAGGGTATCAGAGAAAGAGAAACTACTTTGTCTGTCAAAACCACTTAAAAAAGAAACATTGTATCGAAATTTATTAAGGCTGTTAAAAATAGAAAATAAATTTAATGAGCATCATAACTCGTATGCCGTAGAACCCTGGTTGATGGGTAAAAGTACTCTTATTGTGGAAGATAATAATTTCAACCAAATATTGCTTAAAACTATACTTGAAAATCGCGCTGCTCAGGTGCACATAGTCAGTAATGGTAAAGAGGCCTTAGCCGCGACCAATGACAAAAAGTTTGATGTGATCTTTATGGATTTACACATGCCTGATGCTGATGGAATAAGTGTTTCTCGTACTATCAGAAAAGGCGGGAGTGTTAATTCGGCGACACCAATCATCCTGGTGACAGCGGATGTTTTATTTGATGAGAAATCACTGGTCAGTGATGAGGTGATTAATTGTGTTTTACATAAACCGATCCATGAAAAAAAATTAGATCAATTACTTGAAGTATTTTTTGATGATTATAGTGATAAAAATAATATTAATGCAAAAACATTGATAGAAGATGGTGCTCAAAGTCATGCAGTAAACGAGCTTGATGAGGAGTTAAAAAAAGAAATTCTTCGTTTGTGTGATGACGTGACGATTAATGTAGAAAAAGATAATAAAAAAGAGGTTAAAGAAATTCTTCATCAACTAATAGGTTTGTCAGGATATTACCAGCTAAAAGAAGTCAGTCAGGCAGTTTCTTTTTTACAGGGGTTAGTTAATAGCGATAACAAAACAGGATTTTTATTACAAATTAAAAAAATAAAACAACTTGTTTTAGAGTAACGCCAATTAAATAGTGTAAATTAATAGTCGTATTTCAGCTTAAAACATCTCTTCCTTCAAAAACTAGTTGTGTAGATTATATCTAGTAATGCGATGTGGCGGACTGAAATCGAGGGCTGGCCTGATACGATGCCTCATTCATTTCTTTTTTCAGTAAGCAATTCAATTCCCATCTAATACTTAAGTACTAGTGCTTCAGTATTATAGATTTCAAACTCTTTTAAATAGATAATTGTGCTGTTAACTCGTAAGCTTTTTATTTTACAGGTCGTTTTGATGTGGGTTTTATTTCCGTTATCGAATGATACTTTTGTAAAAAAATTGACGTTAATAAGAGATAGAGGCCACCTCGTTACCATGGCTTTCTACGGGCAATGAGATAAATATCAACAAATCAAATTTAGGGATACTATTCTAATGAAATTAGATACCTACACTGTTATGTTTGTTTTTTTGTTGTCGATGTTTCTCTTTCCATCTATTTCTCGTTCAGACAGCCTTGGTGATTATCAATTACGTCGCTTATTAAATCCTTCGCCAGCTGAGTATTCAGCCGAATATGAGGGAAGAATTTATATTTATGATGGTTTAGACGCTGACATAGTAGATGTAGCATTGGATAATCATTTTGACCGTATTGATAGCATGATGTTTACCAGAATTGTCCATACAGGTGCATTTGGCGATCAGTATGTGGAAGAAGATGGGTGTGATTAGATGCATAGTTTTGTTCTTATTGATTTTCGTAGAAACGAGAAACTAGGGAAATGGAGGAACAAGTATGTTCAAGTTTCAATGGCTAGTGTCGCTTTACATCTATCTATTGAAGTATAAGAGGGATAATTTGTAGATATTTTAAGCGTTCGAAACAGTCAAAAAATAACCGAAGAGGAATTTAATATGTCACATGAACATGAGACCAATGAACACGGTATGCGAGGTTTAAAAGGTATTAATGCATTCCGCTCACCATCACACAAAAGAAGCCCAGGAGAAAGTTTTGGGCGAATGTTTGATTTACCGCCACTAGGTACATCACCTGCTTCTCTGAAAAAATTGGGAGCACAAAAAAATGGTGATCAGGATGGCCCAATGAATGGAGGGAATAGCTCGGACAGAACGGATACAGTAGCGGTAGGCGATATTTTCTTTGGCCAGTTTGTTGATCATGATATTACACTAGATGTAGCAACTAGTCTGTCGGCAACAGCACAGGTTAGCCAGCTGAGAAATATACGCTCACCTTCATTAGATTTGGATAATATTTATGGTGCGGGGCCTGAAGCTCAACCTTACCTGTATTCATCAGAAGGTGAATTTGAAAGTGTGAAATTATTGACGGGAGCAGATTTACCCGATGCCACGGATTTACAAAAAAATGATTTACTGAGATCACCACATGGTCGAGCGATTATTGGTGATCCAAGAAACGATGAAAACGGTGTTATCTCACAGTTACAATTGGCGATGATTCGATTTCATAATCATGTTGTGGATGAGCTTTCTGCAAAATATAGTGGTCGAGAATTATTCGAAGAATCGCGCCGGCTAACTACATGGCATTATCAATGGATTGTTATTCACGATTATTTAGTGAAGATCTGTGGCGCTGCAGTGGTTAATAATATTTTAGGATGCGGACGGCAATTTTATCATGCAGAGTCGGGGGATACATTTATTCCTGTTGAATTTTCAGTGGCTGCCTATCGTTTTGGCCATTCGATGATTCCGCAAAAAGTACAGATTCAAAAGAATGGATCATTACTCGAGCTTTTTGGCCAGATATTAGGTAGAGGTTTCGAACCTCTTAATGATGAAAAAGGTGTTGTTGACTGGTTAGAACTGGTTGATAGCGATGCGGGTAGACAAGTACAGATGGCAGATAAGTTAGATACAAAACTGGCGAGAGATTTGCTTAAGCTTCCTTTCATTCCTCCATCTGATGAACAGTCATTAGCGACACGTAATTTACTCCGCGGACAAACTTTCTTATTGCCTTCAGGCGAAAAAATTGCAGAAGCAATGGGCAGAGACGCTGTAGAAATTACCACAGTAAGTCAGGCTGCGCAGAACATTGCAGGTAATGAGATAGATCTTTCAACAGGCACGCCACTCTGGTTTTATCTTCTTACGGAAGCAGAAGTTATTGGCAGAGAAACTTTACCAAATCAGTTTGACCCAGGAGAAGGGCTAGGGCCTGTTGGTGCAAGAATTATTGCTGAAACACTGATTGGTCTTGTTGATCTTGATCCTACTTCTTATCTTTCAGTAGACAGAAACTGGGATCCTGTGGATAATCTAAATGTTTCCCAGCTCAGTGATATGTTAACTTTTACTTAGTGAATGGATGCAATAAAACCTCTGAAATAACAGACGACACCATTAGCAACAATGGTGTCGTTTTTCTATCAGGATTAATAATTTCTGGAATTTATCTTGAATGCGCGTGTGGTGGAAAACTAATACTAAAGTACTAGTGCTTCAGTATTATAGACTTCAAATAATTGCATGTGGATAATTATGTGTGCCAATGTATTTTCTGTGTTTCATTGTTCGTCATGGCAAAATTATATTATCAGTATTTATAAAGAGGATTAATAGTGGGAAAAAATTCAAGTAAAATCAAGGAGTATGAAGAAACGAAAAAATTATTTTTTGTTATATTTTTTTTGTTGTTAACCGTTATTGCATTGTTCGGTTTGGCACCATTTGTTCAATAATTTTATTCCCATGCTCTGTACGGAAACTCATAG
>CAZCOZ010000010.1:19668-34099 GCA_964500555.1 uncultured Thiotrichaceae bacterium
TTTGGCACCATTTGTTCAATAATTTTATTCCCATGCTCTGTACGGAAACTCATAGTAAAAAAGATAGTTATCGTTTAAGGAGATGCAATGATGGAATTAGAAAGTTCAGATAAAAAAAGAACAGAAGCTGATTCTAAAAAAGGAAGCAAAGAGTTTCGACTAATTGGTGTCGGTCTGATCGTTATTGCATTGCTTATCGCAGCATATACTTTTTATTCTACTCGCGGTTCTATTAAAACGATGGGGCAGGTTACTCGTGTTGATAGTTACAGCAAGGGAAGTCAAACAACGTATATACCAACCTTTTCTTTTACTGATGAGCAAGGTAGTCGATACATGGCATCGATTAGTTATTCAGTAGATGAGTTCAACTATGTTACCGGTGAAATGGTTGAAATTTATTACGACCCAGAAAATTTTTCGAGTGTGGATATCGCCAGCTTTACAGCGCTTTGGGGATTGCCTTTGTTTTTTTCAGGTCTGGGTTTGTTTATCATCTGGTTATCTTTTAAAATGGAAAAATAAGATGACTCTTAAATAGCGCTGAAAATATTTCTACGAGAGCGATATTTTCAGGAGCGTGTATTCTGTTTCGATACTTCCGTATTATGAATAGGTAACCTGTCATCCCCGATACAAACATTCGGGGATGACAGTGAGATACATTGGTTTACAGAATCAGCTGGTTTTACAAAATCAAACCCGCAACCACATCACGATCTTCGCTCATCAAAATGTTATAAGTTCGACAAGCAGCACCCGTGTCCATAAAGTCGACGCCGATGCCTTGTTGAATAATGCTTGAATATAATTCTACCGCTGGGAAGATTAATTTGTCGCCTGTGCCAATAATAATTAACTCTGGATTGAGTGCGAGAAGTTGTTCGACGTGATTCTGCATTAGTTGATTGATCGATGTAACATCCCAATCTTCCTTTAGCGCGGTCGGAGTAACGATGAAGCTTTTATCGAATGGCTTGCCATTAATGCTAACGCTATCATCATCGTAAGCGGTAATCACGTAACCTTCGTCTTGTCTGTCTTGAGCGAATTTCATGGTTGGAGCCTGACTACTGTTCCTGACGGGGAGTTTAGGGTAATTTCTCAGTAACTTATATTACACGTTTATGACGAATACAGTAGAATGCTGATCTAAGATTATTTATAGCAAAAATAGATACAAGTTATTGTAAAGTGGAGAATGTTTTGAACGCAGTTAATGTAGGTTTATTGGGTTTGGGTACGGTTGGCGGTGGTACGGCGACGGTTTTGACTAGAAATGCAGGTGAAATTCAGGCGCGATTAGGGCGGGGTATTACTATCTCCCATGCGGCGGGTCTGGGTATTGCTTCGCAAACCATTCTTGATCCTGCCACGACCAAATTGACGGAAGATGCTTTTGAAGTGGTAAACGATCCCGATGTGCAAATCGTGGTTGAGTTGATTGGCGGTTACACTCTGGCGAAAGATTTGGTGATGAAAGCCATCGAAAACGGTAAACACGTGGTCACCGCGAATAAAGCGCTAATCGCCACGCATGGTCCTGAGATTATGAAAGCGGCTACGGAAAAGGGCGTGAGTGTGAGTTACGAAGCAGCCGTTGCTGGCGGTATTCCGATTATTAAGGCCATGCGTGAAGGATTAGCGGCGAATCAAATTCAATGGATTGCGGGCATTATAAATGGCACAGGAAATTTTATTCTGACGGAGATGCGGGATAAAGGCCGTGATTTTGCCGATGTATTAAAGGAAGCGCAGGAGCTAGGTTACGCAGAAGCCGATCCAACCTTTGATGTCGAAGGGATTGATGCGGCACATAAGTTAACTATTCTTGCTTCATTGGCATTTGGTATCGAGTTGCAATTTGAAAAAACATATACCGAAGGCATCAGCAAAATAACCACGGAAGATATGAAATATGCTGAAGAGTTAGGTTATCGTATTAAACATTTGGGCATAACACGCAAAACGGATAAAGGGATTGAGTTACGCGTGCACCCAACACTGATTCCAGAAAAACGTTTAATCGCCAATGTTGACGGTGTGATGAATGCGGTATTAGTTCAGGGTGATGCAGTTGGTCCAACACTTTATTACGGTGCGGGTGCTGGTGCAGAACCAACCGCATCGGCAGTGGTAGCGGATATTATTGATACAGTGAGAACGATTGATGCACCGTTAGAACATAAAGTGCCACTACTTGGTTTTCAAAATGACGCGATGCGTGATACACCGATACTCGCTATCGATGATGTTGAAACGGCTTATTATTTACGCATGGAAGCCGATGATAAACCGGGCGTGTTGGCTGAAGTGTCTGACACGTTTGCGAAAAACAGCATTAGCATTGAAGCGGTTACGCAAAAAGAACCAGCACCAGGTGAGAGCAGTGTGCATTTGATTATGATGACGCAAAAATGTGTTGAGTCGAATGTGAATAAAGCGATAAAAGCGGTGGAAAGTTTAGCGTCTGTACAGGGTGATGTTGTGCGTATTCGGGTTGAGCATCTGGATTAAGCATTAAAGGCTAAAGCAAAAATATTTATCCGCGAAGGTAGCTCCTGCGCTCCATGCGCTTGCTACATTAGTGCATCCATGCACGTCAACGCAAAAGACGCTAAATGTATTGTTGTTTTTGTAGGGCAGGTCAGCGTAACCCGACCTACGGAATCTAGATGAATTTTTTTAGATTTAAACTGTTACAAAAACGAAAGTATTTCTTTTTCTATCCCGTCTTTTTCGACGATTGATTTTTGCGCTATGTCTTTATCAAATAAGTTATTTATAATCGCTGGAATTTTTATATCAGCTTCTTTCGCAATAGATTTCAAAGCATCAATATCATGTGCACCCTGTTCACCTGTTAGTGCATTTGCAATGACGGGTGAAAATTTAGTCCATTCTGCTGTGGAATAAACAATGGTTTTTAGCGATTTATTTTCGCGGCAGGTATCATAAGCTTTAAAGCATGTTGCTGTATGTGGATCCATTAAATAGCCGTTAGAAAAAGCATCTTTAATGTATTTTTTACCTTCAGTATCATCACAGAAGTCTGCAGCGAAGATGGATTGAATCGAGCTTAGTTCTATTTCACTTAACTGATAATGTTTGTCTTTATCTAATTTAAACATAAGTTCTTTGGTGCGTTCGCTGCCAAACAGGTCAAAGAAAATACGCTCAATATTGGATGACTTTAAAATATCCATTGCGGGTGAAGTTGTTGCTACAACATCTGTATTTCTTAAATCATAAGTACCTGTGTTAATTAATTGGGTCAAAATATTATTTTTGTTTGAAGCGATAAGAATTTTTTCGACAGGTAATCCCATTTTTATTGCATAGTAACCGCCTAAAGCATTACCAAAATTACCGCTGGGTACATTGAGATAAACTTTTTCACCAACTTCAATCGCTTTTTGTCGTACGAGTTCCAGGTAAGAATGAATGTGGTAAATGATCTGGAAAATAATGCGGCCAAAGTTGACAGAGTTGGCGGCCGATAAATGAATGTTTTTTTCTTTCAATGTATCTTCAAATTCTTTTGATGCGAGTAATTGTTTGAGTGCGTTTTGTGTGTCATCAAAATCTCCCTTAACACCAATCACTTTTAAATTTTTTGCATCTTCCGTTACCATCTGTAAACGTTGCACATCAGATGTGCCACCGACAGGATACATACAGGCGACCTGTACGTTATCTTTATTTTTAAATGTTTCCAAAGCAGCCGGGCCGGTATCGCCAGAAGTAGCCGCTAAAATCAAATAATGTTCGTTACGTTTCTGCGCGATAGACGAGAGGACTGTGCCAAAGGGTTGCAGCGCCATATCTTTAAAGGCGCGTGTTGGTCCGTGCCATAGTTCACTGACGTATAAATCATCATTCACTTTAATGACAGGGACGGGGTTTGATGGATCATCGAAGGCATCGTAAAGACTTAGTGCTTTATCAATAATATTGGCGTCGATATCAATTTCAAAAGTAGTTAATACTGCTCGTGCGAGTGTTTTGTAGTCTGAATTTAAATGTGCTTGTAGAAATGCTTCACCCAAATCGGGTAATGATTCAGGTGAATACAGGCCACCAAAAGAGGAGATAGGCGAAAGAATGGCTTCTGAAAAGCCAACTTTTTGTGGATGCTGACCATCATTGCCGCGGGTTTCGATAAAATGCATATTGATTCAGACTATTTTGTGCGTCATTAAAGGGATGAATTATAACGAATTCGCGCGTTGTCTTCCTTAGATATTTAGCGATAAATTTTCGTGATCTAAAATGATCCCGGTGAAAATGGATCTTTCTATGTTCTCTGCACCAAGCGACTCGAGATGTGTTGAGTGTACCTGTGCATCAATAAAAAAGGGTTTTATGGTCTGACTGAGATAATGGATAGCCACTTTCGAGGCATTTTCCATTTTGCTAAACATGGATTCACCAAAAAACAGATCACCGATAGCCAGGCCATACATACCGCCGACTAACTGATTATCGTGCCAACATTCAATGGAATGTGCGTGTCCCGTTTCATTAAGTTGGCAATACACGTCCAGCATCGCATCGGTAATCCAGGTGCCCGCTTCGTCTTCATTGTTAACCGTTCTTGGTGCAGCGCAGGCAAGCATCACTTCTCGAAAAGCGGTATTGGTTCGAATTTCAAATGGATTGTTATTAAGCACGCGTTTAAAACTTCGTGATACATGAAATTTTTCTGGGTATAACACGCAGCGTGGATTCGGTGACCACCACAATACGGGTTGGCCTTCTGAGTACCAGGGAAATATGCCACGTTTGTAGGCAGCGAGGACTAATTCTGGCGTGAGTTGCTCACTGGCTGCAAGTAGGCCATCAGGCTCAGTCATCGCAGTGCTGACATCGGGAAAGTTGAAATGGGTATCTTCTAGCCAGAGTATTTGAGACATTGTTATATTGTTTATTTAAACGGTGATGATTCCATCAACAATGTACCATGTTCTTCCATTGCAGCAGCTTCGTGTTTTAAGAAATCTTTTATCGCATCGTTAAAACCACTGTGCGCAATCCAATGTGCGGACTGTGTTTTTGTGGGTAAAAAACCACGCCATATTTTATGTTCACCCTGTGCGCCGGGTTCGAAAACCTGTAATTTATTTTTGATGCAGTAATCAATACCTGTGTAATAACACACTTCAAAATGTAAACTATCGTAATTATCGCTGCAACCCCAATGTCGGCCATAGAGTTTGTCTTTACCTTCAAAGCAAATCGCAGCAGCAACGGTTTTTTCTTCATGGTAAGCAAAAAAGGCGCGTATTTTATGCGCGACGGCTTTAAAGAAGCTGAGTGTTAATGTGGGTGAGCCTGATTTTTTCATGAAAGTAACACGATAGTAGGCGTATAGTATTTCCCATTGTTCGTCATTCAAATCAGCTCCATTAATAACCTCTATACGAATATTTCCTTCGTGAACTTTTCTTCTTTCACGTTTAATATTTTTTCGTTTTTTTGAAGTAAGCCGCGCAAGAAAATCATCAAAAGACGAATAGTTATTATTTTTCCAATGAAACTGGTAATCAAAACGCAATAAAAAACCTTCATTTTTAAACAGCGCAATATCATCTTTTTCACAAAACAAAAAATGCGCGGAAGATAAATTATTTTTTTCGACGTGGGTGATTAATGCATTGATCAAACCTTTTTTAATCGTGTTTGCATCAACTAAATTACCATCGCTATCGCGATGATTGTTACTGCTCAGTAAGCGTGGGCCTTGTGCTGGTGTGAAGGGAACCGAAGTGACAAGTTTTGGGTAATAGTCCAAACCATTACGCTGATAAGCATCGGCCCATGCCCAGTCAAAAACAAATTCACCATAAGAATTTGTTTTTATGTAAGCAGGGCAGGCACCGATAAGATTATCGTCGTCGTAGAGTAGGCAATGTTGAGGAACCC
Source organism: uncultured Thiotrichaceae bacterium (assembly GCA_964500555.1). Classification (GTDB taxonomy): domain Bacteria; phylum Pseudomonadota; class Gammaproteobacteria; order SZUA-229; family SZUA-229. Next base: position 25,594 of record CAZCOZ010000010.1, read on the forward strand.
AGCCCCAGTCAGCGAGACAGTCGTGTTGTTCTAATGCGAGAAGGAAGTCGTGCTCAATGAAAGGATTGCTGTCGCCAGCAAGATCGTTCCACTGTTTTTCATCAACAGCAGCAATGGTGTCAGCGAAGATGATTTTCATAAATGTTTAATACATTAACTTAAATAGCGCTGTCATTGCGAGGTACGAAGCAATCCCATTCAGACAACAATGGCATCACGAAAAGAGATTGCCACGCTTCGCTCGCAATGACGGATGAGATATTTAGATCAACCAGCCAGATCACCTGCCAAATCAACCAGCCAGATCGTCCAAATAACGTTCAGCGTCTAATGCAGCCATACAACCTGTACCAGCAGAGGTAACTGCTTGACGATACACATGATCCATTACATCACCAGCGGCAAATACACCATCAACACTACAGGCCGTTGCGTTTCCGCTAGCACCGCCTTTAACCGATATATAGCCGTTGTTGATGTCTAACTCGCCATCAAAAATAGCTGTGTTAGGTTTATGACCAATCGCAATAAATACACCCTGTAGATCGATGTCTTTGGTGCTGTCGTCTTTCACGTTTTTAATGCGCATACCCGTTACGCCAGAATCATCGCCTAGCACTTCTTCTAAAGTACTATCCCATTCAATGGTGACATTGCCGTTTTTGGCTTTTTCGAACAGTTTATCCTGTAGTATTTTTTCAGAACGTAAGGCATCACGACGATGAACCAGGGTAACTTCAGCGGCGATATTAGAAAGATACAATGCTTCTTCAACCGCAGTATTACCGCCGCCAATAACGGCGACTTTTTGATTTTTGTAAAAGAAACCATCACAGGTTGCGCAAGCAGAAACACCTTTGCCTTTAAAGGCTTCTTCCGACTCTAAACCAAGATACATCGCGCTCGCACCCGTACATATAATAAGTGCATCGCAGGTGTAATTCTTAGAATCACCTTCAAGCTGGAACGGGCGTTGTTTCAAATCAACCTTTTTAATGTGATCGAAGATAATCTCAGTGCCAAAGCGTTCGGCGTGCGCCTGCATGCGAGTCATTAATTCTGGACCCTGTACGCCTTCGTTGTCACCCGGCCAGTTATCCACATCGGTGGTGGTGGTTAATTGACCACCCATTTCCATGCCAGTAATAATCACAGGCTCAAGATTTGCACGTGCGGCATAAACAGCGGCGGTATAACCTGCAGGGCCAGAGCCAAGAATTAATAAACGTGCGTGGCGTGATTCACTCATGATTTTCTCCAGAATATAATAGTGTGGACCTAAAACGTTGCTCAGTATCGATTGATTATCAATCTAATTATCAATCTAATTATCAAGCGGTTATGCTAGCTGACTTCATAATAAAGGCGCATATATTAGCAAATCTTAATGAGATTTGTTGAGGCTATTTCGATAAATATGAGGACGTTATGCTGCGATTTCAATGCAGTAAGTGGTTTAGCTGAATTGAGTGTGACTCTCCTGATACACAGATAATTTTTCTTAGATCATGTTGATTAAAGTTTCGATTGCGAGTTTTAACTATACAATTTTAACTATGCAATTTATGCTGGATGAAGGGTATAATCGTGACTTCATTTACGCACCCATTTGAGATTCAGCTTGGCACAGGCACGCCGTACAAAAACAACAATAAGCGCGGAAGAAACCGTTATTACAACTCAGCTGCAGCATGGTTTGCGCGAAGGCGCGATGATCGTGTTGATTGCGTTGGCACTTTTTTTATTTACTGCGCTGATTACCTATCACTCAGCTGATCCCGGTTGGTCTTATACTGGCTCGCGCGAGTCCGTGCAGAATGCGGCGGGTGCGGTTGGTGCCTGGTTTGCCGACGTGCTCTATAACCTGTTCGGTTACCTGTCTTATTTATTCCCCGTTATTATTGCTTACAGTGGCTGGCTGGTATTACGCAGTAACCATATTGAAGTTGATAAAGATATTGATTTTCGCGAGTTGGGTATCCGTTGGGCTGGCTTTTTTGTAACGGTTGCAATGGGGTGCGCGCTCACCAGTATGCATTTTTCTCTGCCGATGGGTGAGCTGCCAGTAGATGGTGGCGGCATATTGGGTACTATGTTGAGTAATTCCATGGCCGGTTCAATGGGTCTGCTGGGTTCGACGTTGATTCTCCTGGCGCTGTTTCTCGCCGGCATAACATTATTTAGTGGAATTTCATGGTTTAGTGTTATCGACGGTATTGGTGCAACGGTACTGTTTAGCTATGGCTGGATTCGTGGCAAATTCACTGCCATGCTTGAAAACAGGGAAGTCAAAAAAGCAGGTGAGGAAGCCAAACTGCAACGGCAGGAAGTGGTTATCGCGAGTAAAGAAAAACAGGCAATTCGTGAAGCTCGCGGCACTAGCGAAGTGCGCATCGAACCGGTAATGAAGAAAGTCGAAATATCGGAACGCCTCGACAGAGAAAAACAAATTCAATTGTTTGATGCACCGACTGATTCTGAATTGCCAGGTTTGCGTTTGTTAGATCCGCCAAAACCGCATGAAAAAGGTTTTTCAAATGAGGCTTTAACGAAACTGTCTCGCTTGCTTGAAATCAAATTAGCTGATTTTGGTATTGAGGTTGAAGTGGTTGCGGTTCATCCAGGGCCAGTGATTACGCGTTTTGAAATGGAACCCGCAGCGGGTGTTAAAGCCAGCAAGATAACAGCGTTGTCAAAAGATTTAGCACGCTCACTTTCTGTGCCGAGTATTTTAGTAGTGGAAGTCATCCCCGGTAAAACCTGTGTTGGTGTTGAAATCCCTAATGAACATCGTGAGATTGTTTCATTAAGCGAAATATTAATGTCAACGCAATATGATGATTCATCGTCCCCGTTGACGCTGGCTCTAGGCAAAGATATCGCAGGTCATCCGGTTGTCGCTGATCTGGGTAAGATGCCGCATTTATTGGTTGCGGGTACTACCGGTTCGGGTAAATCGGTTTGTGTGAATGCTTTATTGATTAGTTTGTTATATAAAAGCAAGCCCGACGAAGTTCGCCTGATCTTGATCGACCCCAAAATGCTCGAGTTAAATGTTTATGAAGGCATTGCGCATTTATTAACACCTGTGGTTACCGACATGAAAGAAGCGGCGAATGCTTTACGTTGGTGTGTTGGCGAAATGGATAAACGCTACGAACTCATGTCCGGTTTGGGCGTGCGAAATATCGCGAGTTTTAATCGCAAAGTAAAAGATGCCATCGAAGCGGGCGCGCCCTTAGAAGATCCAACCTTTAATCCTGATCATCATCCACCCGGTTCACAGCCACAGAAATTGCAACCACTGCCGTATATTGTTGTCGTAGTTGATGAGTTTGCTGACCTGTTTATGGTTGTCGGCAAGAAAATTGAAGAATTAATTGCGCGTATAACGCAAAAAGCACGTGCCGCAGGTATCCATTTAATTCTGGCAACACAACGTCCATCAGTCGATGTGGTGACGGGTGTGATTAAATCGAATATACCAACGCGTATTGCGTTCCAGGTTTCATCACGGGTTGATTCACGAACCATTCTTGATGAGATGGGAGCGGAAAATTTGTTAGGTCATGGAGACATGTTATACAGTGAAGCGGGCAATAGTATGCCAGTGCGTGTGCATGGTGCGTTTGTTGAAGATCACGAAGTTCACAAAGTTGTGGCTTTTCTAAAAGCACAACATGAACCAGATTATATTGAAGAAATAACGCAGGAAAGTGTACTGCCTGGTGAAAAAGCGGCAGCAGGTGGCGAGGATGTTGATGCACTATATGACGAAGCTGTGGCAATTGTTACCGAAACCCGTAAAGCATCAATATCTTATGTGCAGCGTCGTTTAAAGATTGGTTACAATCGTGCAGCTAGAATGATCGAAGAAATGGAGTCTGCAGGTGTTGTTTCTTCCATGCAATCTAACGGTTCACGTGAAGTGTTAGTTGCTGCTCCTCCGCCTGAGTATAGTGAATAACACGCAATGATAAATAGCAGTAAATTAAGTAAAGCAGAGTAATACAGGTCGATACACATATGAAAACATTTTTGATTAGTTTGTCGATGGTATTACTGAGTTTTACCGTCAGTGTGTCTGTTGAAAATGCTTTTGCTGCAGAAAAGATCATCCAGGAATCATCCCAAAAAATATCTAAGGGCGAAGTTTATCTAGAAAAATTTTTAGCAAAAACAAAAACACTGGAAACGGACTTTGCACAAACGTTGCGTACGCATGATGGTGAAGTTTTACAGCAAACAGAAGGCAAGTTTTATCTGGATCGACCTGGAAAATTTCGTTGGAATTATCAATCACCTTATGAGCAGGAAATTGTTTCAGATGGTAAACGTATCTGGATATACGATGTGGATCTGCAACAGGTAACAGTACAAAAGACGGCTCAGGGTTTAGCCGCTACACCAATGGCGTTACTGGAAGACAGTACTAAATTACATCAAAGTTTTAATGTGTCGGCGCTAGATCAAAAAGAAGGTGTGTATCGTTTAAAGCTCTCGAGTAAAACAAAGGAGTCAGACTTTGGTGAAATTGTTATAGGAGTCGATGAAAATGGTCTTCGCTTTATGCAATTACATGATCAATTTGAACAGGTGACGGATATTGTATTTTCAAATTCGGTCAGTAATAAAGTATTTCCTGGCAGTATTTTCGAGTTTGTTCCTCCTCAAGGTGTCGATGTATTTGGTGGTTAGGTCAGAGACATGACGAATGACCTTTTTCAGACAGATGACCTAGATTTAGGTAAGAAACAGTCAACTTACCGTCCGCTCGCTGATCGAATGCGGCCGCAAACACTGGATGAATACGTCGGTCAGGATCATATCATCGGCGAAGGTAAAACCTTAAGCCAGGCAATAAAAAATCAAACCTTACATTCTATGGTTTTCTGGGGGCCGCCGGGTACTGGGAAAACCACCTTAGCAAAAATCATTGCGCATTCTGTGCAAGCCCACTTTATTAGTTTATCAGCCGTTTTATCGGGTGTGAAAGACATTCGCGCGGCGATTGATCAGGCAAAACACTGGCAATCACAGGGCGAAGCAACGATTTTATTTGTCGACGAAGTACATCGTTTTAATAAATCACAACAAGATGCTTTTTTACCTTATGTCGAAGATGGCACGATCTATTTTATTGGAGCAACAACCGAGAATCCTTCTTTTGAATTAAATAACGCGCTATTGTCGCGTGTTAAAACCTACGTCTTAAAATCGCTTAATGAAACTGCATTACAATCGATTATAGAAAATGCATTATCAAAGGACGCACAGATAAATAAACTCAATATTAAAATTGACGATGTGTCTTTATCCATTCTGGCAAAAGTGGCAGACGGTGATGCAAGGCGAGCATTAAACTTTCTTGAAATCGCCTGTGATTTATCAGAATCAAATTCTTCAGAATCGCACTCTAATGGCACTTCAGAAGATACTCCAAGAAAAGCCCGCATTATCAATCAAAAAATTATTGAGGATGTAACGGCACAAAGTGTTCGGCGCTTTGATAAAGGCGGTGATTTATTTTACGAACAAATTTCTGCCTTACATAAATCGGTGCGTGGTAGTAATCCCGATGCTGCGTTGTACTGGTTTGCTCGAATGATTGATGGTGGTTGCGATGCACTTTATGTTGCGCGTCGCGTAGTGCGGATGGCATCAGAAGATATCGGTAATGCTGATCCGCGAGGGTTACAGTTATCTTTAGCTGCCTGGCAGACTTATGAACGATTAGGTAGTCCAGAAGGGGAGTTGGCGATTGCACAGGCAATTGTATATCTGGCGTGTACAGCAAAAAGCAATGCAATCTATAGTGCTTATAACGCAGCGATGGTGGATGCGAAAAACTCAGCATCACTGGATGTGCCAGAACATTTACGTAACGCGCCGACAGGTCTAATGAAAGAGTTAGGTTACGGTAAAGATTACCGTTACGCGCATGAAGAAACAGATGCGTTTGCTGCAGGTGAGACTTATTTTCCAGAGACCATGGGAGAAAAAGAATACTATCAACCAGTCGATCGTGGTCTGGAATTAAAGATTAAAGATAAACTAAATAAACTTCGTGAACAGAATAGACAAGCAAATAAATCAGTATAAATCCAGCAAAAAAACCACCGTCCGTCAGAAACTTTATCATTTTAGCGTGCTCTAACTCGGTGCAGCTACATATCGCGCATTCTTCACTATACTTCAGGTAACTATAAGAATTAATCCACCCATATAATATTATTCTAGCGGATTTTAGGGTTGCATTGAACATAAAAAATAAATATGAATCGAGATCAGGAAAGGGCAACAGTAGACGGCTACTGCATACAGGTACTCATCGTTAACGGTGAAGTACAGGATCAGCAATCACATAAATCGTTGTATATAGAAAATATTGGTAAAGGCGGGTTTCGCTTTGTTTCAAATGTGAAATTTGATCTGGAAGATAGAGTGCAGGTACTACTTCGTTTTCCCGATGGTTTCTCACAGGAAGTTCTGGGTCGTATTTGTTATGTTGATACCAGGCGCGATAATAAATCTGCTTATGGTTTTAGTGTGATTGAAGGTTTTTATTCATTAGACATGTCGTCACGTGTTGGTTAAATACACGTTGGTTAATACGTATTGGTTAATTTAGTCCTTTAGAAATTAATGTTCTACTCAAGTTTTTTTAACCAGTTTTTTCACCCAAGTTTTTTATATTTAATCCGATGTGGGTTAATCACTGCATCTTCCCCTAATCGCTTAATGCGGTCTGCTTCATATTCCGAATAGTTTCCTTCAAACCAGGTTGTACTGCTGTCTCCTTCAAAGGCAAGAATGTGTGTTGCGATACGATCAAGGAACCAGCGATCATGCGAAATAACGACCACGCAACCTGGGAAATTTAGAATAGCTTCTTCCAGCGCACGTAACGTTTCTACATCAAGATCATTGGTTGGCTCATCGAGTAGTAATAAATTACCACCACTCTTAATTAATTTTGCCAAATGCACACGATTGCGTTCACCGCCAGACAGATCTTTAATAAATTTTTGTTGGTCTTCACCTTTAAAATTAAAGCGACTGACATAACCGCGAGAGGGCACGGTGTAATTACCAATGGTGATGTTATCGAGTTCATCTGATATTTCACCCCAGACGGTATTACTGCCAGTAAGGCTGTCACGCGATTGATCGACATAAGCGATTTGTACGGTTTCACCAATTTTGAATTCGCCTGAGTCGGGTTTTTCTTCACCCGTGATTAAACGAAACAAAGTGGTTTTACCTGCACCATTCGCACCAATAATACCGACGATGCCGCCACGCGGTAAGCTAAAACTTAAATTTTCATAGAGTAATTTGTCGCCAAATTTTTTGCTTATGTTGTTGGCTTCGATAACCAGCTCACCTAAACGCGGGCCGGGTGGTATGTAAAGTGATTGCGTTTCTGAACGTTTTTGATAATCGGCAGAGGAGAGTTCTTCAAAGCGTTGCATGCGTGCTTTGCTTTTTGCCTGACGTGCTTTTGGATTAGAACGTACCCATTCTAATTCTGCTTTAATGGTTTTCTGACGGCCAGCTTCTTTTTTCTCTTCGATCGCCAGACGTTGATCTTTTTGTTCTAGCCAGGAGGAATAATTTCCTTCCCAGGGAATACCGTAGCCACGATCAAGTTCTAAAATCCAGCCAGCAACATTATCGAGGAAATAACGGTCATGGGTAACGGCTACCACTGTGCCGCTGTATTCTTTTAAGAAACGTTCTAACCATGCTACCGATTCTGCATCAAGATGATTGGTCGGTTCGTCAAGGATCAACATATCAGGCGAAGATAAAAGTAAACGACATAAAGCCACACGACGACGTTCACCCCCCGAAAGTTTGCTGACATCAGCATCCCATGGTGGCAGACGTAAAGCATCAGCGGCAATTTCGAGTTTGTTTTCCAGGTTATGCGCATCGGCGGCCTGAATAATATTTTCCAATTTTGCCTGTTCGCTGGCAAGGGCATCGAAATCGGCATCGGGTTCAGCGTAAGCCGCATACACTTTTTCTAAAGCAGCCTGTGCTTCGATAATATCACTTAAACCTTCTTCGACATTACCCCGCACATCTTTGCTTTCATCAAGCTCCGGCTCCTGTGATAAATAGCCAATACGTAAATCGGTAGCAGGGCGAGCTTCGCCAATAAAATCGGTATCAACGCCAGCCATAATTCGCAGCAGTGTTGATTTGCCGGAGCCGTTATAACCCAACACGCCAATTTTAGCGCCCGGGAAAAAGTTGAGACTGATGTCTTTGAGGATAACCTTTTTAGGAGGAACGACCTTGCCAACGCCGCTCATGGTGTATACGTATTGAGCCATGATTTACTACTTCAATGTGTTGATTAGAGTATCGAGATTATACTCATATTATTATCATGGAGGCGTGAAAGTTGCGGGTTTGAAAGCCTAAAATTAATTCTATTTTTGGTCATCCCCGAATGTTTTTATCGATGTATGGACTCCACCACCCTAACTCAATA
>CAZCOZ010000011.1:0-13257 GCA_964500555.1 uncultured Thiotrichaceae bacterium
GGGGAATAAATTTAATCATAATGGTCAACTGTCGTTATCAAAAATATTTGCTCAATGTGTAAGATAAATATATTCATTACTTGTTCCGCACATCAAAATAAAAAAACCGTAGATAAAAAAACCTGGATAAAAAAATTCCCGCAACAGCGGGAATTTTTTTATCACGATATAGATTGTGAATCGTGCTTATGAACGCCTTCTAGCTACGCCAACGAGTCCTAATAAACCCGAACCAAACAACCATACCGCAGCAGGTACCGGCACAACTGCAACTTCCCAACCAATATCTTTTAAGCCAGCAACATCCAGGTCAGTAAAGACTTTACGTGTACCAACAAGTATTTGAGGATCCATTGCTGCTTCCTGAGCTACACCATCAACTAAGCTTAAGGTACCATTTGCCCAGTGGCCTAAATCAGCATCAAGTGGCACATCACCACCAAATACACTAACTGACTCAGCACCAGTAAAGTCAGTCCCAGAAACCAGGTTGTTCCACGAGTTTGCAGTACCTATTCCTAACAAATGCCCAAGCTCATGCAATGCAACACTATAGAAATCATTATTCATTACATCGGCATCAGTCGAAACATCCGGATCAAAATACCAGTTAGAAGCAGTGTTAAAAGTAATTGCCCCGCCCCATGGTGCGAAATCAGTATTAGACGAAACGCCCGTTTGACCACGATCCAGGCCATTAATAAATGTTCCTGTACCACTAGCACCAAAACCACCAGGACCGCCTAGTCCCAAAGAACTACCTAATGCAGAACCACCCGCATACACGATTAAAGTATCGGCAGCCACACTAAAATCGTTGATTGTGATTGATGATGAAGTAACATCAGCTGGATTAAAAAAGTTAACATTAAAGTTATTACTACCACTAGAAGTAATCGCCGTTAAATCATCTGTAATAAGATTACTGAAGTATGAACCCGCAGCGGATAAAACATCCCTCTTAGCCTGCGTGTCAAAAAATTCGTTTGTGTCGTGGTCATACCTAAATTCTATATTTATCGCAGAGGCTGGTTGACTAGCGATTGCGAATAATCCTGCAACCATTGTTCTTGTCATTGCTTTGTTCATTACTGTTTTCATTATTCTAGATTCCTTAATATTAAAATCGTCGTGTTATTAGAATTTCATGGGGTTTCATGAAAAATTAAAAATCGAAAGTGTTATATGTCGGCTTTTCTTACAATTTGCCAAAATAATCAGCATTTAGAACAGTTACAAGCAAAAACCATGCCGTGAAATTAAATTATTAAAGTTCAAAGACATATAGACATTCCTTTTTTTCAGAAAAGGATTGTGTAAAAATAACCAACAAGTTACCGACGTTGCTTATCTGACATCATCACCAACAAGTTTTCTTGCCAGTGCTTCGTAAGATGGGTTTCTTGCAAAAACCAATGTGTTTGCATATTAAGGCCATATTTTTTTGAACCTGTGATAAGTAATTGACTAAAGATACCACCCCAGAAAACCAGACGCATACGCATACGCCATACTTTTGGTTTGAGAAAACGGGATTTTAAACGGTGGACTTCAGAATGCATTTTCAGAGGCAATGAATAATGAAAAGTGAAAAATGGATTCGTAAAAATTTTGTTCTAGTTCAGAAATAACGCGTATGTTTATTATTTTTCATTCTTCACTTTTCATTATTCATTATTCATTATTCATTATTTTTAATACATCACTTCTATTTGGTCAGCACCAAATGTTTTATCCAGACGAGCAAGAAGTTCATCTGACGGCACCACATTCCACTCTTGCCCCAAGGCAAATTGTGAAATATCGGTACCGCTATTATATTCAATATTAATCGGACAATGCCCTTCTCGATAAACCTGTAACACGTCTGTTAATTGCTGCATGACATTGGCATCGGACCAACTTCCATTGGCCTTGCTTCTATCCAGTTTTATCTGTAAGCCGCGGGCAAATTTTTCTCTTGCCTGCGTTATGTCATAAATGGCTGTGGCGGTAATTCGGTACGAGGCATTAAAATCGTCATAACTTACATTGCCTTCTACTACACACAATTTATCTTTGACTAATAAGTGTGCGTATTGTGCATGTACTTCTTCATACAAAACCACTTCAACTCGCGCAGTTCTATCATCGAGCACACCGGTGACAATTTTACTACCGGTTTTAGTTCTACGAACCCGCAGACCCATTAACAAACCTGCCAGACAATATTGTTTTTTATTTTTTTTACCGTAGCCGCCATAACCACCGTTTCGTTCACTTTCAGGAACCAAATCTGGCACTTTAGAAAAACGGCATTCAGTGAAACGTCTTAGTTCCTGTTCATAACGCTCAATCGGATGACCGGTTAAATATAAACCCAGTGTCTCTTTTTCATTTGCCAAACGTGTATCGTCATCCCAGTCATCTACTTTTACGATATGCACATTGGCATGCTCTTCTGGCAAATCTTCAACCGAACCAAACATATCATCCTGTCCAATACTGGCATTTTTCTGATCCTGTTCCGCAAGTTGTACCGCATTGCTTAAACTTGCAATTAAGCTCGCCCGGTTCGGCCCTAACGAATCCATCGCACCGGATTTGATTAATGCTTCCATCACCCGACGATTTACTTTTCGCATATCACAACGTCGACAGAAATCGTATAAATCAACAAACTCGCCATTATTTTCACGCTCTTCAATAATGCCTTCGATTGCTGCTTCGCCCACACCTTTTAATGCACCTAAACCATAAAGCACCGATTCAATATCGGGCACACTGAATTGATAAATAGATTGATTAATATTCGGCGGTAATACTTTTACTTTTTGTTCGTTACAATCTTCAATCAGGCCGACCACTTTATCGGTATTATCCATATCGGCGGATAATACTGCCGCCATAAACTCTGCAGGATAATGTGCTTTTAACCATGCGGTTTGATAAGACAATAATGCGTAAGCAGCGGAATGGGATTTATTAAATCCGTAACCCGCAAATTTTTCCATCAGGTCAAAAATACGGGTAGCAAGATCGGCATCAACGCCGCGTGCAACCGCGCCTTGCATAAACAGGTCACGTTGCTCCGCCATAACCTCGGCTTTCTTCTTACCCATGGCACGGCGCAACATATCTGCTCCACCTAGGGTGTAATTCGCCAACACCTGCGCGATTTGCATCACCTGTTCCTGATACAAAATAACACCGTAAGTTGGCGTTAACACATGTTCAAGATCGGGATGAAAATAATCTACCTGCGCGCGACCGTGTTTACGATTAATAAAATCATCCACCATGCCTGACTGCAATGGGCCAGGTCTAAACAGCGCAACCAGCGCAACAATGTCTTCGAAACTATCGGGTTTTAATCGCGTGATTAAATCTTTCATCCCGCGCGATTCAAGTTGAAACACAGCAGTCGTGTTCGCTGCCTGTAGCAAAACAAAAGTGTCTTTATCGTCGAGTGGTAATTGCTCTATAACCAGTGCTGGTTTATCTTCTTTTTTATGACGACGATTAACATGTTTTACCGCCCAGTCAATAATGGTTAGTGTGCGTAAGCCCAGAAAATCGAACTTAACTAAACCGACAGCTTCAACATCATCTTTATCGAATTGAGTAACAACACCTGCACCACCTTCTTCACAATATAGCGGGCTGAAATCGGTCAGAACGGTTGGCGATATCACTACTCCACCCGCATGTTTACCTGCATTTCGAGCGACACCTTCCAACGACAATGCCATATCAATAATGTTAGTAACTTCCTCTTCGTTCTCATACGCCTTTTTCAAATCGTCCGATTCTTCTAGCGCTTTAGATAAGGTCATGCCCAGTTCAAACGGAATCATTTTTGCTAGCCGATCGACAAAACCATAGGGCTGCCCCATCACACGACCCACATCACGTACCACCGCTTTTGCTGCCATGGTGCCGTAAGTAATAATTTGCGAAACACTGTCACGACCGTATTTTTGCGCAACATAATCAATCACGCGATCACGACCTTCCATGCAAAAGTCGATATCGAAATCGGGCAATGAAACACGTTCGGGATTAAGAAAACGCTCGAATAATAAATCAAATTTAAGTGGGTCTAGATCGGTAATTTTTAATGCATAAGCCACTAACGAACCCGCACCCGAACCACGACCCGGCCCAACAGGAATGCCATTGTCTCTTGACCATTGAATAAAATCGGCAACAATCAAAAAGTAACCGGGAAACCCCATGTTGTTAATAACGTCTAGTTCAATCTGTAGACGTTCATCATATTCTTTACGCTTTTCGGTGTAATCATCCGCGCTTTCATCCAGCAATACTTTTAAACGTAACTCCAGCCCTTCGCGTGATACGCGACAGAAATAACTTTCTTCGGTTTCGCCTTCTGGGATAGGAAATTTCGGTAAAAAACTTTTACCAAGTTGCACGCTAAAGTTACAGCGCTTTGCAATTTCTACAGTATTGGCTAACGCTTCTGGAATATCAGCAAATAAAACCTGCATTTCTTCGGTGCTACGCAGGTATTGTTGATCGCTGTATTTTTTTGATCGCCTTGGGTCATCGAGCGTGCGACCGTCATGAATACAAACACGCGCTTCATGCGCATCAAATTCTTCTGACTTCAGAAAACGCACATCATTGGTCGCAACTACAGGCACATCATGTTCAATCGCAAGATCAACAGCGTCAGCAATATACGCTTCTTCATTTGTGCGACCCGTGCGTTGCAATTCAATATAGAATCGATCTTTAAAACAACTCAACCAGGTATTCAATCGCTGCTTCGCGACATCTGCCTGCCCTGCGAGCAATGCACGGCCGATATCACCCTCACGACCACCTGATAACGCAATAATGCCTTTTGCATTTTTCTCGATCCACTCCGCCTGCATAATGGGGACGCCGCGGTACTGACCCTTTAGATAGCTCTGGGAAATAAGTTGTGACAGATTGAGATAACCTTCTTTATTTTGTGCAAGCAATACCATCGGAAACGGTGCTTCCTGTTCATCGCCATGGCGGACGAGTGCATCAACGCCAATCACGGGTTTGATTCCTGCGTCTAATGCTGCGCGGGTAAATTTCACCATGGCAAATAAATTGCTTTGATCGGTGAGTGCAACAGCCGGTACGCCCTCAGACGACAGTGCCTTCATCAACGGTTTTACCCGCACCACACCGTCCACAAGTGAGTACTCAGTATGTACTCGCAGGTGGATAAAATTCGGTGCTGGTTTGACTTCAGCTGTTGCGTCGGATGTCACTGGGAATCTCTGATTTATTTGCTTTTATAGCGAAGCTTTAGTCTACCAAATCAGTTCAGCTGAAACAGTAAATTAGTACATTGTAGCGGGAAATATTTTCATTGGCTTTCGACATTTATTGCCCCACTGTCTATATTTCTAACACAGCAACATTGCTTCTCTCACAGGCGCGTAACTACGACGATGTTCAGGACAGGGCCCAATCTGCTGCAGAATTTCTCGATGCACTTTGGTTGGATAACCTTTGTGTTTATCAAAGCCATATTCAGGATATTGTTGATGTAATTCAATCATCTGCGCGTCTCTTGCCACTTTGGCCAGTATCGATGCGGCACTAATTTCAGCGACACGAGAGTCACCTTTAATAATCGCAGTGTTATCACAGAAGCAATCCAGTAAAATTTTGTTACCATCAACGAATACATGATCAGGGCGAACGTCTAGTTGCTCGGCGGCTGACCGCATGGCAAACAACGAGGCCTGTAAAATATTCATTTCATCGATTTGTTGTGGTGAAATACTGACCACCGACCATGCCAGTGCTTTTTCTCTTATTTCAATCGCCAACTCATCTCGTTTCTTCTCACTGAGCTTTTTGGAATCATCTAGCCCGGCTATTGGTTTTTCAGGATTCAATATCACTGCCGCCGCAACCACATTACCTGCCAACGGTCCTCGCCCTGCCTCATCTGTTCCCGCCAGTAAGCCGTTGATAACAGGTAATTCTTCCAGCAATGTTATTTTCATTAAGGTATTATTCTTTTTATTATTTTAGTCACGCAATTCATGACTATTTCAGAAGCATATTAAAAAACAATTATCATAGTGTCCACCTCTGTTACCAGGAAAAATTCAAATCAAACGAACAAAAGTGTCGTTATTGTCGCCGGCGAAGCCTCGGGCGATGCGCATGCTGCTCGCTTAATTACTGAACTAAAAAAACTCGATACCAATATTTCTGTTCGTGGCATGGGTGGCGACAATTTGCGCAAAGCCGGTGTCGATGTTTTTATTGATATGGCTGATTTGGCCGTGGTCGGTATTGTCGAAGTCGCTGTAAAGTACCGGCTTATTAAAGCCGAATTAAATAAACTCAAACAGGACATCACCAGCAATCGACCCGACCTGTTAATTCTGGTTGATTATCAGGAGTTCAACCAACGTCTCGCTGCCTACGCAAAAAGTATTGGCATAAAAGTATTGTTTTATATCGGCCCGCAAGTTTGGGCATGGCGACCGAAACGGGTTTACAAAATGGCCCGGATTGTTGATCACATGGCGGTGATATTACCTTTTGAAAAAGCTCTGTATAAAAATGCCAATGTCGCCGTTACTTTTACGGGTCACCCATTAACCGATGAAGTCATTCGCGACAAAACCCAACAACAGGCGCGCCAACAAATACAAATTAAGGAAGGCACTACTATTGGGCTTTTCCCGGGTAGTCGCAGTGGTGAAATCAAACGTGTGCTGCCCATTCTATTAGAAACAGCGAAATTAATTAAAGCAGAAAAGCCTCAAATTCAATTCATTCTACCCGTTGCCAGTACAATTAGTCAGGATGATTTAGCGCCTTTTAAATCGTCGTTTGATGACTTGTCGATCGTAACCATTAATAACGGGGTTATTAACAACGGATTTTACGATGTTATTCAATCCTGCGATATTATTTTAACTGCATCAGGAACGGCGACACTTGAAATTGGTCTGCTAGAAGTCCCTATGGTTATTGTTTACAAAGTCGCAGCGCTTAGCCATTTTATATTAAAGTTTTTTGTTAACATCAAACATCTGGGTCTGGTCAATATTATTCCGGGTAAGGAAATTGTAAAAGAATTTATTCAACAGGATGCGAAACCTGCTGATATTGCTCAGGAAGCATTGCGGCTGCTTAATGATAGTGACTATTACCAATCAATGAAAAACGAGCTAGCGAAACTGCGACAACAACTCAGAGGGAACTCTGATAACAGCACTACATCAGATGACAGTTCATCAAGTAATGGCTCATTAAATGTCGCGAAACTTGCTTATGATATGCTAACGAAACAGGTTAACTAGATAACAACCCGATAACATCGTAAAAGGATGATTGTGAAAAATTCTTATAAAAAAATTCTTACTTACTGCTGCTTATTTTTTAGCATTACCTTAAGCACAGGCTGTGCCACACTTGATGGCCCTGAAAATCCTGATGATCCTCTCGAACGTTATAATCGCAGTATGTTTGCCTTTAATGATGCTGTCGATAGAGCTGCGATAAAACCGATTGCCAAAGGTTATGATTTCATTATGCCCAGCTTTGCCAACAAAGGCGTGAGTAATTTCTTCAGTAATATTGATGATATTGTTGTTTTTGTTAACGAACTACTGCAATTTAAAGTTAACGCAGCCTTAGCGACTTCAGCACGTTTTATTTACAACACCACTTTTGGTTTATTGGGTTTTATTGATGTTGCAAAACACATGGACTTACCCAAACAAAATGAAGATTTTGGTCAAACACTTGCTGTATGGGGTGTGCCCAGAGGGCCATTTGTAGTGTTACCCATTCTCGGGCCACAAACCGTTCGAGGCACTGCGGGATTTGCTGTTGACTCAATTTATTTTGATCCTGTGTTCAACAATCTAACAACGGAAGAAAGTTTAGCCTCACTCACGGTTAAATTTATTGATGTGCGAGCAAGTTTACTTAAGGCCAGCAATATTCTTGAAACCACACCCGATCAATATGCCTTTACCCGCGATGCCTGGTTAGCAAGACGTCAGTTTTTAATTTATGACGGTAATCCGCCAGAAGAATTTAGCGAAGAGGATTTATTTGAAGATGATGACTTATTTAAGGACGATCTTAAGTAAATAAGTTATTGTGAAATGCCAGGAATAACTTATTTTGCCGCGAAGAACACAAAAAATGCGAAGGAGTGTTATCTAAAACTTTGAATCGTAAGTTTGTTGAATTAGTACAGTAAACCACCATTTCCAGGCCTGTCATTGTTGGATTACGCTACGTTAATACGACCCTTCACAAAAGCTTTTATTCACGTTCTTTGCGTCCTTCGCGGCAAAAAAAATTACGCGGGTTCCGCCTCTACAAATACTCGCTTAACCGTTGGATGCTCAGCTTTAATTTCAGCATCCAGTTTTTACATTTTAACTGGTTAGCAGATTAACGCTAGAGAGCAATAACATAAATTTGGTAATTCCAGAAAAAAACGTGATAATAGTTGCACATTCACAATAACATTATCAAACCCCTATGGATCTTATTGATAAATTTCTACCGCAAATCCAGTCATGGATAGAACAATTCACTACCGTAGAAAGCGGCATTCAACTTCTTACCGTCGTAGGTTGTGGCATCCTCGCTGCCTTCACCTATAAACGATGGCAAAAATATATTGCTAAATTACTGGATGGTTCTGAAGATAAAAAACTAATTGAATTTGTATTACGCGCAACAAATCGCATCGCTTTCCCCGTAAGTATGTTGCTTTATTTGCTGATCACACGTCTCATTATTGAGCAGTTTGACATCGATGCAACCGTTCTGAATATATTGAAACCATTATTATTATCAATGGCTGCAATCTCACTTAGCATTTATGTATTACGGACAGGCTTTACCCCGAGTCCCGCGTTAAAAGCATGGGAAAGTTTTATCAGCTTATCCATCTGGGGAATGGTTGCTTTACATCTCATCGGCTGGTTACCTGAAATCATCCAGAGTCTTGATGATTTAGCGATTAATTTTGGTGACTCACGTATCTCGATTCTTTCTTTATTAAAACTAATCATCGCTATCGTCTTTTTTATTGTTGTCGCCAACTGGATAACTCGATTCATCGAAACGCGCGCCAGGCGCTCGCCATATATCAATCCCAGCATGCGGGTGATGATGTCGAAAATTAGTAAATTTACACTGTACGGACTGGCCTTTATTTTTGCCCTAAAATCAGTCGGTATTAATTTAACCGCATTCGCCGTGTTCTCAGGTGCTATAGGCGTCGGCATTGGTTTTGGTTTACAAAAAATATTCAGTAATTTTATCAGTGGTTTTATTTTATTATTCGATCGTTCAATTAAACCCGGTGACGTTATTAGTATTGGTGATCGTTTCGGCTGGGTACAAAGTTTAAATGCCAGATATGTAGTAATACGTGATCGTGATGGCGTTGAAACACTGATACCCAATGAAAATTTAATTACTTCCGAAGTGACTAACTGGAGTTATTCCGATCGTGCAGTTCGCCAACGTATACCCGTACAAATTAGTTATGACAATGATCCGGAACAAGCCATGCAAATCTTACTCGATGCCGCAAAAGATAAACCACGCGTATTAACAAAACCCGAACCGGCTGCACGACTATTGAGCTTTGGCGATAACGGTATCGATCTCGAATTACGCATTTGGATAAACGACCCTGAAGAAGGTGTTGCCAATGTGGTTTCAGACGTTAATTTAGCGATTTGGAAAAAATTCAAGGAACACAATATCAGCATTCCCTTCCCGCAGCGTGATGTGCGTATTATTTCGGATAAACTGTAAACATCGAAGCTAAGATCAATCCCAGCTAAAATCTGCATCGACCTTATCGCCAGGCCGATATTTAAGCTGCATCCCTTTTAAAAAATTGCGCAAAATTTGATCTTTACAAACGCGATAATGTTTATGTCCTACTCTACGAAAAAACGCGCTTAATTCATGCTTGCTTATAATCATATCCGTAGAAGCAAGCATTGCCATCACGTCATCTTCTTTTAGATTCAATGCAATCTTCAATTTTCTAAAAATAATATTATTCGTTAAGCTAGATTCAGGTTCCGGTTGCGGCCCATCTTTCTTGCCGCGTTTATCAATAATCAAACCATTAAGAAAAGTCGCCAATAAAATATCACTACAACTTTTATAATCGGAATCATCGTCTTTCTTTAACCAGGCGCTGATTTGTTCGCGTGTTGCCTTATAATCAGCTAGCGAAAATATAGTCATCATCTTCGAATCACTTAAATCAAAAATATAGCGAATTCGTCTTAAAACATCGTTATTTGTCACGTAATTTCCTACTAAGATGAAGCCTGAGTTGATAGTTATGTTGGCTTATAAAAGAACCGTTGATGGGATTTTAGCAGAGTTTGCAGTTACCTTTCAGTGAACTATTTAACGTGTTTGTATTAAACCTGTTTATGTTTGGTTATTATCCATTAAAGAAACCACTTTGGCGGTTAAAATCATGGTTAACAAAACAGCTGCTGCAAAAAAATACAAACCATAACGCATTTCTACACTAGCAACAGCACCTAACTTCACTACCACCACCAGCACCGCGACAACAAAAACATCCAACATCGACCATTTCCCGTATAAATGCATCCAACGTAAGTATTTGTTTAAAGCAACGTGTTCTTTCTCAAATTTACTTTCATGCATATCAAGCAGCTTAAACAAAATCCCTATTTTAATTAAAGGCACTACAACACTAAAGCCGGCAATGATAATAAAAAGAAAAAATTGCTGTTCTTTTAACAGTTGAATGGTGCCACTTAAGACAGAAAAAGTATTTTCAATCAAATAAAACTTTGTCATCGTGACAATCGGCGACACTACCCCCACTACAAAACAAATTAAAGCAATAACTAATAATATTTTTAGCTTCGCAACTTCACTCATATCTATCATTTATAATCTATCATTTGAGCCCATTAGCAAATCTTGCTTTTTTAAGAAGCCGTATCCCCATTTGCCCCACGACTAACATCAATCACATTTCTAAGTTGAGCAATTTTATCCATGATTCTTGTTAGTTGTTGTGAGTCTCTAATTTCAATAGTCACTGCCATACGAGCCGTTTGTTCTTTTTTATTTGATATAGTGTTTACTTTAATAACGTTGAGCTTATCGTCTGATAGCGTTTTTGTAATGTCACTAAGTAAACCATGACGATCGTTGGCGTGTATTAACATATTAACCGGATAATTTTGCACATTCGCATTCCCCCACTCCACTTCAATTAAACGTGCCTGGTCTTTTTCTTTTAGGTGAAGAATGTTTTTGCAATCGGCTTTATGTACGCTAACGCCGCGATCTTTTGTTATAAAACCGGTAATGTCATCATCAGGAATTGGCATACAGCAATTTGCAATGGTTGTTAATAAGTTACCAACACCTAATACATTAACGCTACTGCCTGCTAGTTTTGATTCTTTACTACGAGTCGTTAATTTCGCAACATCAGGCCTTTGCTGCCTCGTTTCCTCCGCTACAAGTTCATCCAGCAATGATGCCATTTGTGCAATACTAATATCACCGCGCCCTAAATTGACATAAAAATCACCTAGTGAACTCTGTTTAAAATGCTTTACTACTTTTTCCATATCCAGTTTTATGCCATGGCGTTTAAACTCTTTATCGCATAAGGATTTACCATCAGCAAAATTTTTATTTTTATCCTGTTTTCTAAACCAGCCACGAATTCGATTTTTTGCACGTGAGGTTTTGATAAAACCTAAATGCGATATCATCCAGTCACGCCGAGGTGTCGCTTCTTTCGTGGTAAGTATTTCTACACGCTCACCATTTTTCAATTGATAGGTCAGCTGAACGATGCGGCCATTTACTTTTGCACCACGACAGCGGTGGCCTATTTCAGTATGCACTGCATAGGCAAAGTCCAGTGGTGTTCCACCTTCAGGTAAATCAATTACACGACCTTCTGGTGTAAGTATGTAAACTCGGTCATGAAACATTTCTGAACGAAAATTTTCCATCAATTCTTCATCATCATTTATCTGCGATGAGTCCAGTAATTTTCTTAACGAATCAACACCTGCCTGTAAATTACTTTTGCTTTTTCCTGTTTCTTTATATCGCCAATGAGCAGCAACACCAAATTCAGCAAATTCATGCATTTGTTTGGTACGAATTTGTATTTCAACAGGTTTAGCATGAGGACCATACACTGCGGTGTGCAATGACTGATAACCGTTTTCTTTTGGATTAGCGATATAGTCATCAAACTCTTTATTGATGTGTCGCCATTGTGCGTGCACTAAACCTAGCACGACATAACATTCAGCAATCGTCTTTACTACAACACGTACCGCTCTAACGTCGTATATATCATCAAAACCGCGATGTTTGGATGACATTTTTTTCCAGATACTATAGATATGTTTTGGTCGCCCATAAATTTCTGTGGTAATTTCTTCGTCAACCGTTATCTGTTTTATTTTTTCAACAACATCAACAATAAACTGTTCACGTTCTTCTCTTTTTTCGTCAAGCTTTTTTGCAATACTTTTGTAAGCATCAGGCTCTAAATAACGAAATGCTAAATCTTCTAATTCCCATTTCAATTGACCGATGCCTAACCGATTTGCAATGGGTGCAAAAATTTCTAAACTTTCTCGCGATATTTCCTGCTGCTCTGTTGCAGTAGCCAGTTTTAATTGACGTAAACGTTGTACACGAAAGGCTAGCTTTATTAAAACAGCGCGCACATCATCAACCATTGATAGCAACATCCGTCTTAAACGTTCAACCTGTTCTGGCGATGAGTCATCGCGTTCACCATGAAACGCGTGCAAACGAATAACACTTTTTACCAGCTGCATAATGTTACTGCCGAAAATCTTCTCTAACCGGTCAGTATCAGTGCTGCGCATAAGCTCAGCACTGCTTAACAGGCTAACAATTAATGTTGTCTCGTCAGCACCAAGTTCACTTAACAACAAGGCAACATCAAGACTATTCGGCGTTGCACCTATCACCGGCAAGTCCCAGACCATTTCACAGGCAAGACGCAATAAAGCATCTTCGTCGACATCATACCCCAGCAATTTATGCAGGTATTGATCGATCGTGTAATCGCTTGTTATCTGATTGAAGTGATGCGTTTTTTGCATGAATGTTTCAGCTACCCAAGAGAGTTACCCAGGAAAGTTCCCCAGGGGAGCTACTCAAGGGATTTAAAATAACTGGAAAATAAATTATGCTGTGCTT
>CAZCOZ010000011.1:13357-14713 GCA_964500555.1 uncultured Thiotrichaceae bacterium
TGTAATTTTATGCTGTAATTTTATGTCGTAATTCTAGATCACAATAGAGCTAAATGATCGATACCTGAAGATTTGTCGACAATATGATTTAACCCCACTATTTTAAATTTCCTGATGAGATAAATTTTTGCTGATTATCGTAGTCATATACGATACTATTTCTGCCCTTCATAAAAACCATTTAAACACGATTATGATACTGAGAACCACTCTCATTTGGAAAATAACGACGTCCCTCTACCTGCGCTTTACGGTGATTTCGGTGGTGATGCTTCTAACCGCCTGCACCGACTGGCTACCAACCGCACATCGACTCGACCTGGAACAGGGCAACAACATCAAACTTGAGCAATTAGAAAAAATTAAGACAGGAATGTCCAAGGGCGAAGTACGAAGAATAATGGGATTACCAATAATATCGGACCCATTTCACAATCAACGCTGGGATTATATTTATCGCTATTTGCCAAAATCGGGCTTTGAAAGAAAGTCATTACTGACTTTAGAATTTGAGAATGATATTTTAGTGAAAATTGATGATTCTGAATTTATAGAACCTTAACGATCTTAATGAACAATATATTCAGCTCCAAATAAAAAAGCCTGGATGTGAAAACATCCAGGCTTTTTTATACTTTTAAAAAATTAACGATATGTAATGAGCTACTTAAATATCAACCTGAATTGGTGTTGAATACTGACTCTCACGCCCATCCACATCATAAGTTGTTACAACAAAGTAGTAGCTGCCAGCGGTAAAGTCATTGAAGGTATAACCAGTAGCAGTACCATCATTAACATCAACGCTATCACTATAAACACCTTGCGTAGTACCATAATAAACCTTGTAGCCTGCAATATCAGAAAGCAATATTGGTTGGTTATCTTCGCGTTCTGCAGGGGCAGTCCACGAGAGGCTCACATCTGAAACCGTTGGGGTTGGTAACGGATCTGGTGCTGGTGCTGGTGCTGGTGCTGGAGCTGGAGCTGGAGGAACCGATGTCGTTGAGATATTGATGCTGAAATTAGCTATGATGTTTTTATCTACACCTTCACCGTCTGTACGTGTTGCATCAACATACAACTCTCTTGTACCTGACGTGCTGTATTGGCTGAGATCGACAGAATAAACAAAAGGTGCTGATGAATCTCTTTTTGCGGCATTGTGTCCTTCACTCTTACTTTCACCACTAATTCCTTTACAGCAATAAAAGTTCATACTGGAATATTTCGCAGTGTTATCGAAAAACATGTATACCGTTGTCCTGTTTAATACAGCACCATCTAATGGTTGCGCACCTGAACGATCTGCATTGTAACTATACATAGCGACACCAGCTTTTGTTACTGGAGCTG
>CAZCOZ010000011.1:14813-17928 GCA_964500555.1 uncultured Thiotrichaceae bacterium
AGCTCTTCTGTAGTACATGCTGTAATTTGTGACGCCATTAATAAGGTAACTATTAATGGATAAAAACTAGGTTTTAATAATCGAGAGATTATCATTGGTATTCTCCAATCAGGGCATTACACAACAGAACAGATGGGCAGACCCAGCCTGTGAGCAATTAAATACAGGAATAAATTTTTAGATTTGGAGCATTTGGGATTGGAACATTTAGGATTTTGAGCATTTAAATATCGACAGACCTAATTTCGCCAGTGAAGGAATCGCTTACGAATCAATCGATATGCAAACTATAGCAGTATTTCCAAAAAAGTTAGGATTTTTGTCATAAAAATGACATTTTTGTTACTAATATGACGATGGCATTTTAAATCAATGACTTATACTAAAAGAATCGGATCCAGGTAATAAATATTACCCATTGAGTTTTACACCCCCATTTTCTAAAGCTAGAATCACCTATTTACACTTTCAACCCATACACATTCATGAGACCTAATGAATAGCAGCCAACTTTGCCCATGCAAAAGCGGCAAAGTTTACAAAAACTGTTGTCGACAATATATTGAAAAAGAAATAGGTACGCCCAATGCAGAAGCATTAATGCGTTCACGATACACCGCTTTTGTACAAATGGATGAGACGTACCTGCGCTATAGCTGGCATCCAGAAACATGTCCTAATGACTTTAACTTAGATAAAAAAACAAAATGGACTGGTCTTGAAATCACCCCACAAATCGCCAAAAAAATCAAAAACACCAATGATGCACACGAAAATACCGTTGAATTCGTTGCGCGTTACAAGATTAATGGTAAAGCATTTCACCTGCATGAAGTTAGTCTCTTCACACAATACCAGGGGCGCTGGGTTTATCTCAGGCAGGTCTGATCTCCTCCTGTTCAGTTTAAATATTTAAGCCAAATTGTTTGAACAATCGAAGATTCCACTTAAAACAGGCTATTATAAATAGTAGATACCTGAACGTTTATTCAGGTTCATACACTAACTTACGGTTGCTATTCTGACTGGCTGAATAAACATTCACCAAGTCCTGTTTCAATCAATAATCCTCGGACCAATAATTCTCGGATCAAATGAAGAAAAATATTTATCGTTTATTTCTCGCTATATACTGCTTTATTCCAGCAGTCACTAATAGTGGAAACATAAACGATAACAATAGCAATAATAACAACGACAATGATACCAAAGCAGATATTACGCTAGCCACATTCAGCCAATCACCCATTGCGGCGGAAGAAAACACATCCATAACAAAAAGCCGTGCAGCATTATCAGAAAAGTTCACCGATAAAGAACTCGCTGCTCTTAGACAAGAATTCTTAGCCGCTGAAAAAGCCTTGTCCAAAAATAATATCGAAAAATATTTTTTACTTGCTGATGGCTTAAAAGAATATCCACTTTACCCTTATCTACAATATAAATGGTTAAGGACTCACCTTCAACACGAGGAAAAAATAAAGCAGTTTTTAGAGCAGAACAAAACGTCACGTTATGCACGTTTATTGAATCTTAAGTGGCTACATCACCTTGCAAAAAACGGACAATGGCAACAATTTTTGCAACATTACACCAAAACAAAAAATGTGAAATTACAGTGCTACCACCGCCAGGCACAATACAATACAGGCAATAAAAAAGCAGCCCTTATTGGTGCGGCGAAATTGTGGACAGTCGGCTCTTCTCAGCCAGCAGAATGCGACCCTCTTTTCACCTTATTAAAAGATTCTCCCTACTTCAATCAAAATTTATTATGGCGACGCTTCAATGCCACATTGCGTAAAAATAAAGTTGGTTTTGCGCATTACATAAAGAAACTTATGGCACCAAAGTACCATGCCACTGCTGATTTATGGATCAACCTACACCGTGATCCCGAAAAATATTTACCTCAATTCTTTAACACACCGAAAACATCACAAAGTGCTTTAATGTTTAGCCATGCTATTCATCGACGTGCAAACAGAGACATTAGGCAAGCCGTTACACTATGGGACAAGAATAAAAAATATTACAAAATAACTAAAAAACGTGCCGACTGGTTAGAAAGGCGCTTAGCACTCAAGCTTGCCTATGAAAAGGAACCAGATGCTTTTGATCGGCTTGGAAAATTAAATATTGCTGATAATAAGAGTAAAACCACGCGCATAAGAGTTGCTTTAGCGAAACAGAACTGGCCTCGTGTAATTACGGCAATTAATACACTTAGCAATAAAGAGAAAAAGCTTGAAAACTGGCAATACTGGTTAGCTCGTGCCTATTTAAAAACAGGTCACAAACAAAAGGCCGAAAAAATATTTAAACGACTTTCATACAGACGTAGTTTTTACGGCTATCTTTCGGCGGATAGAGTCAACAGTATTTACCATCTATGGGATAAACCACTACAAATCAGCACACAGGAAATTAACAATATTAAATACCGTGATGACTTTAGTATTGCTTACGAATTTAAAATGCTTAACCGCGAAACACAGGCAAAATTTCAGTGGTGGCATGCTTTAAAGCGACTTAATAAAAATGAAATAAAAGCCGCAGCAAAACTGGCACAACAATGGCAGTGGGACGAAGTGGCTATCTTCACTATTGCAAAGGTGAAACATTGGGACGATATTGCACTGCGTTTCCCATTTAGCTTTGCAGAAAATATTCATGAAAATGCCATAAAACAGGACATCAACCCTGCTCTTTTATTTGGCTTGATACGTCGTGAAAGTTCTTTCTTTAAAAAGGCGCGTTCACCCGTCGGCGCACGCGGTCTAATGCAGATTATGCCAAACACGGGCCGCGAAATTGCAAAAGACCTTAAACAGCGTTGGCAGGGTAAAAACAGTCTGTACGATCCTGTTAGAAATATAAAATACGGTTCTTATTATTATAAGAAACTGGTTAAACAGTTTGGCGGAAATTACGCACTTGCATTAGCCGCTTACAATGCCGGGCCGCATCGCGTAAAGAGTTGGCTACCGAAAGAATCACTACCAGCGGATATCTGGATTGAAATTATTCCTTTTAATGAAACACGTGGCTACGTGACTACCGTACTGATGTATACAATGATTTATCAACTGCGTAACGAAGCCACTGCACTTTC
>CAZCOZ010000011.1:18028-20521 GCA_964500555.1 uncultured Thiotrichaceae bacterium
TTTAATTGCTTATTCTTTTTGGACATGGCCAATGGATTTGCGGCTGTTATTTTCAAATCATCAAGTGAGTTACTTAAATTAGTTTGTTCGCTTTGTAACAAACCTTTGTCATGCGCTAACTGCTTAATTTTTCCCTTTAATTCTGTAATCGTACTCTGCAATTTTTTAGTTATTTTTTTCGATTCTTCTAATTTTTCATTCACCGAAACAATGCGATCACGACCACTCGGCACATCCATAGTATGTTTCGTTAGTACCCAGCCTTTCTTACCGCCACTGGTTTTAACCTTCGTATAATCCCCTGAAACATCCAGAACAGTTAAAGCTGTGCCACTAGTAATAAATTTTAATATACGGTGTTCATCACTTGAGCCTGAACGTAATGGCACTTTCAGCTCATCACTAACATACTGAGTCCTGGCAAAACTCGGCATCGTGATTAGCAGAGCTGCCAAAGCAATTAAAGATACTGTAAAAAAACGAATGGACTGATATTTATGATTGATCACGTTACTTTAACCATTATAAATTAAACATATTAAACCGAGGAAACTACTACTTTTTTGACTATTACTAATACAAACTATACATTATGATGACGGATTTACTGCTTTTTACTCTTTCTTTTTTTAAAAACTATTTATAAGCAAAAACACCATCAACATCATCTTTGTGATGCTCTTCAACCCATTTTAATTTTTCGTGCAGTGTAACCACCTCACCCACAATAATTAAAGTCGGAGGTTTTATGTCTTCATTTTCAATAACATCAAGCAAGGTTCCCAGAGTGGCTATTAGTACCCGCTGCTGAGGTGTCGTACCCTGCTCGACCAAAGCCACTGGTGTTGTTGCAGGCAAACCGTGTGCGACCATTTCTTTACACAGCGTCGGCGCACCATGTAGCCCCATATAAAATACGACTGTTTGATTTGGATGCGCTAGTGCCTTCCAGTTCAAATCAACCGATCCGTCTTTTAAGTGCCCAGTTACAAACACACACGATTGTGCGTAATCACGATGCGTTAGAGGAATACCTGCATACGATGAGCAACCGTTGGCAGCGGTAATTCCCGGCACGACCTGAAATGCAATGCCTTCCTGTGCCAGCAATTCAATTTCCTCACCGCCACGACCAAAAATAAAAGGATCCCCTCCTTTCAGGCGTAATACACGCTTACCTTCTTTGGCTAAACGCACTAGCAACTGGTTTATATTTTCCTGCTGCATAGTATGTTTATCGCGTTCTTTACCGACATAAACAATCTCAGCATCACGTCGCACCATTTCCATAATTGATGGAGAAACTAAACGATCATACACAACCACATCCGCTTGCTGCATTAAGCGCAAAGCACGGAATGTTAATAAATCTGGATCACCTGGACCGGCAC
Organism: uncultured Thiotrichaceae bacterium; assembly: GCA_964500555.1. Classification (GTDB taxonomy): domain Bacteria; phylum Pseudomonadota; class Gammaproteobacteria; order SZUA-229; family SZUA-229. The sequence continues at coordinate 19,420 of CAZCOZ010000011.1, forward strand.
CGACCAGAAAAACTTCTCCTGGAGTATCGGGGTTTTCTGATTGCTTATCGATAGCCTTATCAAGCATCTTTCTTGCATCATCTTCGTGTCCGGTAAAGACCAGTTCAGCAACCGTGCCTTCAAGAATTTTTTCCCAGAAACCACGACGAGACTCTACATTGGGAAACGCCGTTTTAACTTTATCGCGAAAGCCTTCGACCAATTTTGCCAGACGACCATATGCAGCAGGAATACTACCTTCCAGTTTAGTACGAATTAATCGTGCCAGTACCGGTGACGAACCACCCGTAGAGACTGCAATAACGACTGGCGAGCGATCAATAATTGACGGCATGATAAAGCTGCATAGATCAGGATTATCAACAACATTTACCGGTAAACGCAATTGATTGGCCAATTCAGAAACACGCACATTTACATCACGTTGATTTGTTGCAGCGATTACAACTACACAGGCCTCCAGATCCAGATCTTCAAACACTCTAGCCTGGTGCTGAATTAAACCTTCATTTTTTAATTGCTCTAGCTCTTCGCATAGCTCAGGTGAAATCACCGTTACGTCAGCTTGCGCTTTTCGCAGCAACGCGACTTTCCTCGCGGCGATAGAACCACCACCAACCACCAGACAGGGTCGGTTTTTAATCTGGATAAATATTGGTAAATATTCCATACAACAATCTTTATAATTTAAGCAATTCGTCAAGCTTGCCACTGTGACTTAATGCTGACAGGTCATCAAATCCACCAACATGAAAATCATCAATAAAGATCTGCGGGATAGTACGACGCCCGGTGATTTCTATCATGTGATCAAATTGTTCCTGATCCTCATCGACTTTAATTAATTCATATTGAACTTTTTTACTTTGAAATAAACGTTCCGCCGCCGTGCAATAACCACAGAAACGACCGCTATAAATAACAACTTTTGGTTGAGACATTAGATTTATAGACCTTAATTTTTTGAATGACGTGAAAACATCGAGGCGCGTATTATAACCTGCTTTATGACCTATTTTATAATCTGTTGATGCTAATAGACAAACACTAATGGACAAACCCATATAGAAATAGGGCTTTATGTCTCTTGTTATTAGACCTC
>CAZCOZ010000011.1:20621-23823 GCA_964500555.1 uncultured Thiotrichaceae bacterium
GTTATTAGACCTCTAGCGGCGGCGGTGCAACTCGCATAACTTCTTCTATCGTCGTCTCACCGTTAGCAACTTTATTTGCACCACTGAGTCGCAACGGCTGCAAACCATCTTTAATCGCCTGTTTACGCAGCGCATGGATATCACAATCTGCCGTGACTAAACGACGAGAGTTGGGCGAAAACTTAAACATTTCATAAAGCCCTTTTCGGCCCTGATAACCCGTCTCACGACATTCCAGACACCCCACTGGCTCATAAACCTGTTTAGGTTTAGGTGCCTTCCAGGGTCGTACCAGTTCATGCCACGCTGCGTCACTAATTTCAGTCGCACGTTTACAGTGCGGGCACAAAGTTCGAATCAAACGTTGCGCCATAATACCCAGCACCGACGACTGAATTAAATATGGCGGTACGCCAATATCCAACATACGAGTAACCGCTGAAGGCGCATCATTGGTATGTAAGGTTGATAGCACCAAATGTCCCGTCAATGCTGCTTGTATCGCAATATCGGCGGTTTCCTTGTCACGAATCTCACCGATCATAATAATGTCAGGATCTTGCCTTAACAAGGTACGTACACCGCTGGCAAAATCCAGATCAATATTTTTCTGCACCTGCATCTGATTAAAAGCGGGCTCGATCAATTCGATAGGATCTTCTACGCTACACACGTTCACTTCAGGTTTCGCAAGCAACTTTAAAGTCGAATATAAAGTCGTGGTTTTACCCGAACCCGTTGGCCCCGTAACAAGAATAATACCGTGCGGCTGTTCGATCATCGATTGCCAGGTATCATTATCTTTTTTGCTAAATCCCAACTGCGTAAAATTTTTCACTAATACATCGGGATCGAATATACGCATCACCAACTTTTCGCCGAATGCTGTTGGCATAGTTGATAGACGCAGCTCAACCTCTTTACCGTCTTCCATACGTGTTTTTAAACGACCATCCTGTGGACGACGTTTCTCGGCTACATCCATTCGACCAATAATCTTTATCCGACTGGTTACCGCTTTCATCACTGCAACAGGAATTTGATAAACTTCCTGCATTACGCCATCAATACGAAAACGCACAGGACACATTTCTCGGCGCGGCTCTAGATGAATATCACTGGCACGTTGATCGAACGCATATTGCAACAACCAGTCAACGATATTAACCACGTGCTGATCGTTCGCATCGAGTTTACCGCTACGACCCAGTTGCATTAATTGCTCAAGGTTTTGAATATTACCGCCGCCAACATCCGCTGAGGTTTTTGCACCGCGAATCGATTTTGCCAGGGTATAAAACTCTAAAAGTAAACGCTGAATGTCATCGGGTTTAGAAATGACTAATTTGAATGTCTTGTTATGAATGCGAGATAACTCAGCTTCCCATTCACGATCAAAAGGCTGTGCAGTTGCAACGGTTATGGTTTTCTCATTGACCTCAATGGGTAACACATTAAAGCGAGCAGCATAAGCATAAGACATCACTTCGGTGACTTCAGCAACCTCAACTTTTAATGGATCAATACGGACATAAGGCAGCTCAACACGTTCAGCAAACCAGGTGGTTAGCATATCAAGCGTCATCGTTTTCTGGGTCTTATTGTTTACCCAGTTACGCTCAGCAATAATTTCTAAAGGGTGTTTTTTCTTATACGCAGCACCAACGGCTAGCGTACGAAGCATGTGTGCATTTTCAGTATCCACCATGCCATCGGCTTCCAGCCATTGCAAAATATCATGCACGTCGAGACGTTTATTCTTCATGCTACTGTTATTCATACTGCTGTCATTTTTATTGTTATCAAAAACCGCGCTCATTTTTTTCTCATAATTGATGATTTCGACGATGACTATTTGACTGCTTATCTATTTAACATTATCTATTTAACAAATTATCCATTAACAAAGCGGATCGTTACTTCGTTGGCCAAACCACAAATTGTCCTGCCAGTGCCTCGTTTAAACGATTATCTAAATTGTCTGCTGCCAAATCTTTTTTATTCATGCCTTTTGTGTTCATGTCCGTTATAGCCATGTCTATTACTTCTATAATAGACACTTTTGCGTGTTTCGGCCCTGTTTTCAACCATTTAATTAACTTGTTTACGCCTGTTTCAACACCAGAAACCTGTACTTCAACACGCCCATCACGTAAATTGCGAACGCCACCACTCAGTTTTAATTGTGACGCCTCGCGCATACAATTCTCTCGAAAAAAAACACCTTGCACGCGACCACTAACAAATATTTGTCGTTGTATGATTTTATTTTCTAAAATAGACAAAGTAGCCCTGTCGAGTATGTATTAATTTATGTATTCATTATATTAATCGCAGCCAATAAAAAAGACCCAAAACAGGGCCTTTTTTATTTACGACGAAAACCATCTTACGGGCCACATCAACTCGATCTACAAACAGATCGATTTACAGACGGAAAGTCTTTACTTCGATAGATACAAACTATCTGAACGCTCAGAATCACCAACTGACCATGCGCCTCGCGTTTTCGCATGATTAACGGCGGCATCAATTTCAGAAGCTGATGCATTTTGATCGATGTCCAGTACCTGACCTGGATAAATCAAATCAGCGTCTTTAATCTGACTGCGATTGGTTTTATAAATTAATGGCCATTGATAAGGATTAGCATAAACCTCTTCCTTGCCTGAAATATTCCATAAATTATCACCGCGAGTAACCGAGTAACTATCTACACGCCCGGGCTTCCCACCACTAAAAGCATTAGACTTTACTGGCACATAGGCGACAGTATTTCTGTTCAGAAATTTCTTATTTTCATATTCAGCCTGTGAAACCGCAATATTTGCCTGCGATTTTGCCTTATTGGCTAATGCCAAAGCGCTATCAGCATCGCCAGCCGCCAGTTTTTTCTCAGCATCAGCGATAATTTTTCCGGTATCCCGCCATTCATAGTTAACCGCTTTCGCTTCAGCATTCGCTGCTTTCGCATCCGCTATTGCCTGTGCTGCAGCCGCTGAAGAATCAGTGCTTTCATCCGTTGTTGCACAACCAGTAATCAAGCCCAAACTTAGCAGGGCTACGCTAAACAAACGAACAGATAGTCGCATAGTCATAAAATCTCCGAATTAGATGTTACGTTAAATGTTATCAAATAAAAAATAATCGCCTCATGCGACTGTATCCATGCAATTTAGTTCCCTGATTAACTCCCTGGCAT
>CAZCOZ010000011.1:23923-26092 GCA_964500555.1 uncultured Thiotrichaceae bacterium
CTGGCATTTTAATTTTTTGCCAGACAAACTTTATTTTAACAAGATTATTTTAAAAATTTCTTGTTTTCATTTGCGGCTTGTAAAACAGCAATATTTGCCTGTTTCATGGCTTTATTGGCAAGCGAAAGTGCACCATCAGTGTCACCAGCTTCAAGCTTTTTCTCTGCTTCAGCAATAAATTTTCCCGTATCACGCCACTCGTAATTGGCAGCTTTTGCTTCCGCATTAGCTGTTTTTGCACTAGCAATTGCCTGTGTTGCTGCAGCAGCGGTATCAACACCACCATCAGTCGCACAACCTGTAATCAGTCCAACAGCTAAAAAAACTGTGCCAATAAGACGCGCAGATGTAAATAATTTCATAATGACTCCGATTTGAATGTTATTATTATTGATAAATGCTGGCTTAAACAAGATCTATCTAAGCCCGATTTATTTGTTTTTATTATTGGTTTTTAATCTCTATTTATTTCTATCTTTAGGCTCTTTCTCAGATACCTTAATATTCATGATATTCCTAACCGATTATAGTCTTAAAAAAGAACAATGTTAAGTATATAGTATCAGGCAAACTTCAGATAAAATCACTGTCCCATACTAATACACACGAAAACCTTTTAACTTACTAACAATTTCCTAACTAACGATTTTTAACTAACGATTTTAATTAACGATTTAAGGAACAGCCGTAACCATGAGCGATGACGTTAGAATATTCCACAACCCAAAATGCAGTAAATGCCGTCTAACGATGGAAATTCTCAATGACAAGGGAGTAAACACCTCCGTTATCGAGTATTTAAAAACACCGCCAAACAGTGATGAGTTAACAGAAATTCTCGATTTGCTTGGTATCGAACCACGTGAATTAATGCGCAAACATGAAGCACCCTATAAGGAAAATAACCTTGATAACCCCGAACTCACCCGTGACCAGCTGATTCAAGCAATGATTGACCACCCGATACTGATCGAACGCCCCATCATTATCAACGGCAAAAAAGCCACAATTGGTCGCCCACCTGAGAAAGTATTCGACATCCTATGAGCAATCAAATCTAGAAACGATTCTATAAACAATCCGAATAAATCATCAAAGAAGCGATCAAGTCAGCAATGAACACATCAATAAACACGCAGGAAATACTGGTTCTGTATTACAGCCCAGGTGGAACGACTGCTGAAATGGCGTCAATCATTGCTCGTGGCATTGAAGAAGTCGAGGGTATGCAGGCACGCATTCGAACCGTACCTGCGGTTTCACCTGTTAACGAACAAACTTCCCCCGATATTCCTGAGGATGGCCCACTTTATGCCACAATGGATGATTTAACTGAATGCAACGGTTTGCTACTCGGCTGTCCAACGCATTTTGGCAATATGCCTGCAGCGATGAAACATTTCATCGATGGCACTAGCGCATTATGGATGGGCGGTAAACTTGTTGGCAAACCTGCGGCTGTTTTTTCAGCCAGCACCAGTATGCATGGCGGACAGGAGAGTACACTACTCACGATGATGTTGCCTTTGCTACATCATGGCATGTTACTGGTTGGCCTGCCCTATACTGAAACAGAATTATTCGAAACGAAAACCGGTGGCTCGCCTTACGGCGCAACACGATTAACCAATGATCTAGATTCCACCCCACTTAGCGACGACGAACGCAAGCTGTGTCTCGCTATCGGAAAACGCGTAGCAAACACCGCAAAAAAATTATTCCGCGTATAAAAAACTGGAAAACACAAACCATAAAAAACCCCATAAACAGAATTCATAAATAGAACATATGACAAATCAATCCTATATAAAACTTGGCCGATGGCTCACTCTACTCGGTTATTTCTCGTTAATGGCCGGGCTGTTTTCCTGGCATTTAATTTTCGATCCGGCAGCAAAACATCTCATGTCCATTATTATTTTTTTACAGCTTGGGCCACTCATGCTGCCACTAAGAGGTTTACTAAACGGCAAGTTATACACCCATTCCTGGTCAATGTATCTTGCCATTTTCTATTTTATTATCGGCGTCTGGTATGCGGGGGATAGCGATGAATTAATGATTGGCCTTTTTGTTATTACCACCAGCCTGACCTTTTTTACTGGCACCGTTTTTTATGTGCGATATACGGGCAAGCAACAACAGGTGCAGATGTCATTAGAAGCTTCT
>CAZCOZ010000011.1:26192-33763 GCA_964500555.1 uncultured Thiotrichaceae bacterium
ATGGGCAATCCTTTTCAAGACCAGCTACTCAAAGCTGGCCTGGTCACTAAAAAACAGGTTAAAAAAGCGAACCAGGAAAAAACCAGAAAAAATAAACAGCAACCTAAAAATGTAAAAGTAGTTGACGAGACAAAACGAAAAGCGCAGCAAGCCGCCACAGATAAAACGACACGTGACCGTGAATTAAACAAACAGAAAGAATTACAGGCTCGACAAAAAGCTATCTCAATTGAAATCAATCAACTCATTGAAAATAATTGTTTAGCACGCGATGAAAATTGTGATCTTGTTTATAATTTTGAACACAATAAAAAAATAAAACGAATTTATATTAATGCTGACATGCAACAACAAATAGCACAGGGAAAATTAGCTATTGTGCGCATAGAAGGAGGATATGAAATCATACCAAAAAACGTTGCTGAAAAAATTCAACAACGAAATGAAAAACGTATTGTGATTTATAGCCAGGATCAAGATAATACAAACAAAGATGATCCTTATGCTGATTACCAAATACCTGATGATTTACAGTGGTAGTAATCAACGCTCAAACTGATAAATCAGATCAATACCCTGTGAAGTTCCAGACTCAGCTTCAAGCTTCAGGTTTTCATTAATATTATAGCGCAGCTGCAAACTGTCACTTTCCAGAAATAAACGTTTGACGTATTGCACGTAGAGTTGTGGCGTCAGGTACTTACCAATCAACAAAGCAGTCTGCGTAGTATCCGAACCTGTTTCGATTTCAAGCGTACTCAACCCGGTAGTGCCTCGAATTTCTTCAACTAATCCAGCGCTGCCCTTCACGCCTAACTTGGTCAATGCGCCGGTAATCATGCTACCTTCAGCGCTGCCTGCAGAACGCAAGGATTTGCCCGTCAATAGATAGGCGATGGCGTCACTCTGTGGCATGGCGGGTGTAGAAAATATCTCCGATTGTGGATTTTGTAGCGTACCGCGAATCAGTAAACCAACGGTGATATTGTCAATTTTGCGTTGCGCTTTCAGGTCAAGACCTGGCTGGCTGATCGGGCCATTAAAGATAATATGGCCCTGCTCAAGGTTTAGATTCTGACCATAGGCGGTATAACTACCCTCGATTATTTTTATTTTTCCATTCACCTGTAATGGTCTCCCAGACGTTTCCCGAATGGCCAGCCGACCACCCAGAAGGACATCAAGCCCACTTCCATCAAGCCTGACATCGTCACCGAGCTCCAGTTGAATATTGGCATAAACAGGCAGCGGCCTGGGCTCGTCTGTGGCTTTTTTTGTGTCACTGATAATGCGAGCATCCTCGCTAATAGTGACCGCACGTTCCGGTAATTCTTCGATAAGAATATGAGCACTGGGAATTTTTACTTTCCCGTCAATAACGATCTTTTTTTTCTGCAGTAATAAGTCCAAATCCGGTGAGGCCGTTGCACGTACTTCTGGCAGATTCGCAACCTGAAAATCTTTCCCGGAAATATTAAGCTTCACCTGCCAGTCGTCTAGTGGTTGCCACTGGGCTGTACCCGCAATCTGTAAATTACCGTTACCTGATTTTGCGCTGCCCTGAATTATGGCACTAGCTGTATCTGTAGTTCTGAATGTCAGCGCCAGATCCTTTAATTCTATCCCCGCATCCGGTAACCTGGCGCTGGCCTGAGTCAGCTTCAATTCACCCACAATGTCAGGCTTATCAAGCGTGCCGCGCAGACTCACATCAGCAGTGATTATTCCCTCAGGTTGCAATACCTGATCGCTGAACAGCGTCAACCATTGCAACTTATTAAAGTCCGCCTGGATATTACCCTCCAGCTCTTTTGTTTTTTGATCAAGTTTTACCTTTGCTTCAAGTTTATTTTTATCATCCAGTAATAATCTGGATTGTATCGTCCACGCCTGTTTTACCCGCTTAATATCGACTTCGCCATTAATTTCATCCTCTAGATGTTCACTGGCTGACAGCCACTTTTTAAACCGCTGCAAAGATATTTCACTCAGTGTCAGTGACGCCGTTGTATTATCAGTGCCGTGTTGCCCCGTCAGGCAAAATGATTCTTGCGTACCTTGCAGACAAAATGGCGTTAACTCAGTTACATTATTATTAAAGGTAAGCCTTGCAATTTGATGTTGCGTCAGAGTCGGCCAGTATTTTGTTTTCAATTGTGTTCCTGACAACTTTGCCTGCCATTGATTTTTTTGTTTCTGACTGTCAATGCGCCCCTGCAACTGATTGTCGGCTTCATCAATGATAAGGTATTCTGTTTTCTGTTGATCAAGTGAACCTGTCGATGTGATTTTGATTTGTCGAACAACTTGCTGTTGAAAATTTAATCCATTCGCGTCCAGGCTGATTCGATAGTGCTGTGATTTAGTCGGCAAAGGTTCGAATTTCAGCTCAAAAGTTTTCAGTTGTGCGTCCTGAAAGCGTAGATTATTTCCACGTAATTCCCCTGAAGCATTGAGCCGTGAATCATCTGGTTGCTTCCAGCTACCATTTAATTCTCCCTTTCCGGTTAGCTGGCCAACGAGCTCACTGTGCAGCGTATCGAGTTTAGGTGCGTCGAGTTGCCAGCTAAGGTTCACCATTGCATCAGCGGAAAGCTCGCCTTTAAGCTGGAACTGGTTTGGACCACTGTAAAGTTCTGCCTGTTTAAGTTTGATATTGCTTTCGCTGCCATCCGCCTTAATCTGCAAACGCAGTGGGTAATCACGTAACTGACCAATAACATTAAAGTCTGTTTCAAAATGCCCTTTTTGCCACGTCAGTGCACCTTGCAGTGCAAGATTCCCCGGCATGTTTTTATTGATGACTTCAGTATCAAGATTTTTTCCGTTAACTGTCAAACTGGCCTGTAATTCATCGTTCCATTGTAACTTTCCTGAACCCTCAATTTGCCCATTTAATGTTAGCGCCTTAAAAGTTTGCAGTTCCAGTCCAGCAAGTGACCCCAGGCCAGAAAACCGAGCATTCACCACAGGATACTTTTCGTTTTGTAAATTTACTGTACCGTTAATCTGGTAGTGTTCGAGCTCGCCTTCTATCTGAATTGCACCACTGGTATTCAATATTTTTTGAGATAGTTGCAAATCAGTTTGCAGTGGAAAAGGTTGAGCAAAACGAAGTTGGCCAGTTCCTTCCACATGCAGATCTGCCTGCTGCAAATGTAAATGCTTAATCACCAGGTTAGCACCTTGCATATTCGCAGCAAGCTGTATGTTATCTATTTGTAATGGTTTAGCTTGTTCCTCAATGAGTAATTGATTCACCGCGAGAGAGTCAAGCTGTAGTGACAGCGGCAGGGAAAACTCTGGAAGAAAAAAAGCTTCATCTGTTGGTGGTTTCTGTTTTCCTGTATTGATCACCACACGTTCAGCAGACAACGACTTAATATGCAGTGTGTTTTTCAACAGTGTCTGTGCATTCCATTCAAGTTGAAAATGCTCAAGCGTGACGTTAACAGCATCCTGCCCAGCACGATAAGTCAATTTTTTACTGCTGATTTTTCTCGCTAACGTTCCTTCGATACCAACAACCGTTATATCCTGTCCACTGGCTTTAATTGCTTGATGGATAATCCAGCGACTGCCTGTAGTAGTATTAATGAGCCAGAAAAATGCAATTAAAGTCAAACTCAGAAAACTCAGCGTAAGCCAGAAAAAACGAAACCACATGCCTTTCACAGATCAAGCCCCATACTCAAATGCAGACGTGGACTACGTTCCTGCTCAACATCCTGCGCCAGATCCAGACGAATAGGGCCGATGGGTGAATGCCAACGCAAACCCATACCCGCCCCTGTAAAAAGATCGTAATCGCCGAAATTGTTAAACGCATTGCCAGTATCAATAAAAACTGCCAGTCCCCATTTCTCGCGCACAGGGTATTCATATTCCAGACTGCCAGTGAGTAAGTTTTTTCCACCAATGATTTCGCCCTTTGCATCTACCGGCCCAAGTGACTTGTAATCGAAACCACGTACACTGCCATCACCACCAGCAAAAAATCGCAAGGAAGCGGGTAGCTTTTCAAAGTCACCAACCTCGCTGCCAGCTAAATTAACCCGCGCCAGTAAACGGCCTTTGCCAAACGGGAGAATCAATTTGGCAGATGCCGTCAGTTGCAGAAGATCGGTTGAGGACAATAAATTCTTACTGGCAACACGCGCGCTGGCATCCAGGCGCCATCCCTTACGAGGGAAAATAGCATTGTCCGTAAGAATTTTTTTCAGGCGAATACCCGGCATGAGCAACTCACTCTGTCGACGGGTATCAGCAATCCTGAAATCTTCAAAAAGGTATTCAAGAAAAGCCGTTCTGACCCAGCCGTTTTTAGTCACCCGCGTTTGCAGTGCGGCCAGTTTGTAACCTTCCTGTTCACTGGTATCCGTGTTCTCATTCAGGTAACCCGCCTGAAAATCCAGCCGATTAACGCCAGCCTTACCCTGAGAAATACCATAGTCCACGGTGAGTTCGTTGCGAACCCTTGAAAAGCTACTGTCAAAACCGAATTCGTGACCAGAACGGTTCACCCGCCGATTTTTATAATTAAAACTAACACGCGGACCGATGTCCGTTGAAGCACCGATACCGAATCGGTAGGCATGTTGTTTCACTGGCTCAAGTTTGATGTCGACGGGAATTTTATTACTCTGAAAATATTCGCGGTCTGCTACCACCTCCACCACATTAAAATAACCACTACCAGTCAGAGTTTGCTGTTGCTTAATCAGAGCCTGACTGTTGTAAGCCGCACCGCTTTGCAGCGTAATATATTGTTCAATAAATTCCTCGTGATAAATAGACTGATCAATTTTAATTTCACCAAAATGTGCGCGTGGACCTGATTCGAAAATCAAGGTTGCGAAAGCCTGGTTATTTTTCGCATCAATATCGAGGCGACGCTCGGTAAATACCCCACTGAAAAATCCATAACGCGCGGCAAGGATTTCAATTTCTGACCGGGTCTTTTCATAATCATCGTGATTTAAAGGCTTTCCGGATTGCAGCGGCATGTCTTTTACAAATTGAAGGTAAGCAGGCAAATCCGCCAGCTCGCCAAGCACTTCGACACGCACCTCTTTCAGTATCACGCGATCACCTGCCTGTACATCCATAACAAAAGCCCAGCACCGATCATCCTGCCTGATACTCAGATCAATTTTACTTTGATAATAACCCAGTGCCTGCAGTGCTTCTTGCGCCTGCGTTCTGACTTTCTTCTTCAGGTGAGCAAGTTGCCACTCGGAATCCGAACACTGATAGCGACCAGGATCGATAGACAATTTGATGTTTTCAGCAGGATGACCTTCTACACCTGTCAATACCAGCGAAGGAACCAGGTCTGCAGCCGAAGCCATCAGGGACTGTGTCAACAATAAAGTGACGTGTACCACACATATCAGGCGCCAAATTCTATGCTTGAAGAACGCGTCGAAAAAGTTTTGGAGTTTGTGGTGATCCATCATTCTGAATTCAGCAGTTATTATAAAAGTTCTTAGAGTTAATGCCGCTTAATTAAGAGGAAAAGCCGTACTATTGTCATTGCGAGGCACGAAGCAATCCCGTTATGACGGAGTACACATGCCAGAGATTGCCACGCTATCGCTCGCAATGACGGGCTTGCTCCTTAAATAAGCGACATTATTCTTAGAGTAATACAATCTTCAGACTAATAATAAATATGAAAACGAAAATGAATTTATTCCTGCGAAAAAACAGACTTAACTAACGGAATGGTTAAACGTCGTTTCATTACCATCGACGCTTTATCGAGCACGGCCAGGCGTTCAAACAAACCAAACATATCTCGTGGATAACGTGTCATAAGATACGCCGCAACATTTTCTGGTAACTCTAAACCACTTTGTTGTGCGCGGAAACGTAAGGCCTGATATTTTTCCGTGTCAGATAAACCCTGTAACTGAAACACTGGCCCCCAGGCTAGACGTGAACGTAGATCAGCTAATGTAACAAAACCTTCGTCTGGCGGATTGACTGATGTCATTATTAAGCAGCTATTATTTTCACGCACGCGATTAATCAAATCAAACAGGGCTTTTTCCCAGACATCCCCTCGTAACCAGACTTCGACATCATCAAGGCAAATCATATCAAGTTGTTCCAGGCCATCAAAAATTGAGCCTGCTTGCGCACCAGGCTGAGCTTGCGCATTAATTTCCACATGCGTTAAATAACAGGCCGTACGTTGATTCTTTGCTGCTAGATTACACATAGCTTGCAGCAAATGGCTTTTTCCTAAAGCAGAATCGCCCCAAAAATATAACTGTTTTTCACCTTCACCCAACGCAGCTTGCTGCGCTAATCCAACTGCCACTGCATTACTTCCCGAAACAAAACTTTCAAAAGTAAAAAGTTCACTCGGCTCGAAACCTAACGGTAATTGAGGATGAAGTAATGTGTCCATTGCAGCCTAATAATTAAACCTAACTTATTGAGCAAGCTTATTGAGCTAACTTAAAATGATAGACAGGTGTTTTATTGATTGGATCAACAATCAAATCTACTGTTGGATCTACAGTGGAAGAAACAGCTAGAGAAGTAATTTCTGGCGAAATAATTTCCTTCTCTATCATTTGTTTCTCATCTGCCACCACTATATTATTTGTTTGAATATCCGCCTCATCTTTTTTCACTTCTACTTTTTCCACTTCTAAAAGCGTCCCATCATTTTTAAGTAACGATAAAAAATCATCTCCATCGCCTCGCAATACAACTTCAAACATCGCTTTTTCGCCATGCGTTTGCATTGCACTCACTGACTCCACTACCTTCAACCGTGTTAAATAACTCTCCACGCTGTTATATTTACGCATTGAATTTACCGCTTCAATGGCGACATGCACAACAGATCGAAGCTGATCCTCATCCTGCACCACCAATCCATTATCGTGTAAATATTTCTTGACGAGATTACCGTTGTAATGAATTTTTATTCGCTGACTTAATACTTCTCCCTCCGAGTTAATCACGACTTCTTCTAACGGCTGATAACTAAATCGTTGCACGTAACGCTGGCCATCAAGCTTCGGTAATTTATCCACCACCGACCTGTCACCAGAAAGACGCACAAACACTTGAGATAATCCTCGTTGAAAAGCTTGCTCACGAATACTCTTAGACTGATCTGAAACTGGTATATTAACGATATGGGGTGAATCATAGCCAGCAGCCTGCAACTGCCAGGACACCAAAAAGAGAGATATAAATAAAAATAATTTTACTTTATATTTCAACACTATCCAGATACTCTTAAAGACTTTATCTGATTCGAAAAACGACTCTGGCCTGAGGTGTAACATTAGTTTGGCAGACAAAAGATATCCCCATAAATAAGAAGCGAAAAACTGATTTGATATAACTTGAGAACGTAACATTGGCGACCTGTAACCTAATGACTTTTGTTAAGGATTTTACTAATTTTACTGACAATGACCAAAACAAATAACTAAGAAAGTGTACAATAGCACATCTTTTTAGCCCTCGGCCTAATCGCCCAAACTGCAAGTATATTCAATGTCAGCCAACCAATCAAAACCCTTAAGTTATCGTGATGCTGG
>CAZCOZ010000012.1:0-9893 GCA_964500555.1 uncultured Thiotrichaceae bacterium
TAAATAAAATTGAATCAGCTGTAAGTTCTCTCTTTGCTTGTATAGCCAAAGCGAGAATTTTTGGTTTGATGTTATTATCAGTTATTGTGATGTTGTCACCTGTCATTGTGCAAGCAGACATGATTTTTGACTTTCAGATGAAACTGGCTAAAAAGGGAAATGCTGAAGCGCAGTATAAGGTTGGTGAGATGTATGAAACTGGCTTTGGAGTGAAACAAGATTCTTCGGAAGCCATGAGCTGGGTAACAAAAGCGGCGAATAAAGGGCATGAAACAGCAGAGTTTAAATTGTTGTATTGGGATATTGAAAAAAATGGAATGAGTAATGCTAATAAAATCAATATGGGTTCTTTAAAGGCAAAAGCAAAGCAGGGTAATTCACAAGCTGCTTACTATTTAGGGAAAATGTATGCGCGTGGTGTTGGTTTGCCAAGAAATACAAGTAATGCCGTTAAATGGTTGAATAAAGCGGCTTCAGTAGGGGTTCCAGCAGCTGAAAGTGAACTGGTTATTGTTAGAGAACGACAGCAGAGACAACTTGCAAAAAAACGTCGTATAGACGAGAAAAAACGTGCCGACTTAAGGGCAAAGCAAGATAGTGAAAGACAGGCACAACTTGAACAGCGTAGAAGAATAAAACAACAAACGCAAAGACAGGCCGAAGAAAAAGTGCGTGTTGAAGAAAGTGCAAGACAACATGTAGCTATAGAAAAGGCAGCTATAGAAAAGCGTGAGCATGAAGCGGCATTAGCGAGCGAAAAAGCAGCTAATGAGAAAGCACGTTCGTTGAAGTTGAAAAAGGAAGAGCAACGTCAGGTACAAATTGCAGCCAGGAAAAAAGCCGATATGGCGGAAAAACGAAAAGCGGCGACAGCGAAGCAAAAAGTCAGTTTTGAATCGGATCCGTGTAGTGGTAAATCAGCAAGGTTCTTGTCTACCTGTAGATAAAGAACAATAATTTACTTTTCAAGTTCAAAAGTTTAGTCTAAAAATTCAAATAAAAATTCAAATCGTAGGTCAGGTTAGCGTAACCTGACAATTAGCCTAATTAAACAAATGTTATCTGTCATGCTCTTAGATAAAGCGGTATAATTGTGCCTGTAGTTAGCCAGTATAAGTTTCCAGGTAATGCCGCCAAAAAAGTCAAAATCTGTCACCTCTAAAACCAGTCAATCTGAACGTAGTAAAAAAACGCGCAGTAAAACTCCAAGGGGTAAGTCGAGAAAGTCAGCGTCTAACAAACCTAAATCCACTAGATCAACAACCTCCAGAGCATCAACGTCCAGAGCATCAGGTCGAAGAAAAAAGTCATCCAGAAAATCGACAAGAAAGAAAAGAGTTAAAGGTAATCGCTTTTTCAGAACATTATCTTTCTGGTTGTTGGGTTTTTTCTTTGTCGTATTTTTAGCTTATTTATTTATTTTAGATCAACGTATAACTGAGCGATTTGAAGGTCGTATCTGGCAACTGCCAGCACATGTTTATGCGCGTCCATTAGAGTTATACGTCGGAAAATCTATTTCAAGCAAACAGCTTACTTTTGAACTTGATTATTTAAACTATCAAAAGGTTTTTCACGCACCAGATAAACCAGCGCAATATCGTATCAATAAAAATATTTTTGAAATTAAGACCAGAGATTTTGATTTTTGGGATGGCAATGAGCCGAGCCATACTATTCGACTAAATATTTCCGATGGCATCGTGGCGAAGTTGCAGAATATTGATACAAAACAGAACGCAGATCTTATTCGTTTTGATGCTGGTTATTTAACGGGAATATTCCCCTCACACGCACAGGATAGAGTGCTAATTAAATTAGAAGAAGCACCCGACGAATTTCTTAAGATGTTACTGTTGATAGAGGATCGTCGTTTTTTTGAACATTATGGTGTTGATCCTAAATCTATCGCCAGAGCATTATATGTCAATGTGTCTTCTGGTCGCACCGTGCAGGGTGCAAGTACCTTAACGCAGCAGTTGGTGAAAAATCTTTTTCTTACACAGGAAAAAACCCTGGTTAGAAAAATAAATGAAGCATTTATGTCATTGCTACTTGAATTGCATTATGACAAAAAAGTGATTCTGGAAACGTATCTGAATGAAATATATCTTGGGCAGGATGGACGTCGTGCAATACATGGTTTTGGTCTTGCCAGTGATTTTTATTTTGGTAAAAAGTTAGTAGATTTAACCACCGATGAAATGGCGATTATGATCGGTATGGTTAAAGGCGCATCTTATTACAACCCAAAAAGAAATCCCGATAATGCCAGAAAACGCCGAGATATTGTTTTAAACACAATGCTACAGGAGGATTTGTTAACAGAGAAACAGGCGAATGCATTGTTAAATAAACCAGTCACAACAGTAAAACATGCCAGTGCCGGCTTGTATCCCGCATTTATAGACCTGGTTAAATTACAACTACAACAAGATTACGATGCAGATGATTTACGTTCAGAAGGTCTTCGTGTATTTACGACTTTGGATCCTTATGTGCAGTTTGCAACCGAACAGGCAATCGTGAAAACCCTGCCGAAGTTATCCAGCAATGAGGAGTTGCAAGCTGCCGCCGTAGTGGTATCACCGTCGAACGGTGATGTACTGGCAATTGTCGGTGATAGAAAGCCTTCGTTTAAAGGCTTTAATCGAGCCTTAAATGCAGAGCGCCCAATAGGTTCACTTATTAAACCCGTTATATATTTGACGGCATTACAGCATCCATCAGAATATACTTTAGCCACGATGCTGGATGATTCGTATTTTTCATATTCGACACCACAGCAGAAAGATTGGCAGCCACAAAACTATGATAAGGAATACCATGGTGATGTGACGATGTATGAAGCATTGCTCAAGTCATATAATATTCCAGCAGTACGCACGGGGCTAGATATTGGCTTGAATAATGTTATAAAAACATTCACTGCGATGTCGGGTCATGAATCGATACCCGCTTACCCATCCTTAACTCTGGGTGCGATTAGTATGTCACCCGTCGAGGTGGCGGCTATATACCAAACATTATCTGCCAATGGGTTTCGCAGTCCATTAAGAAGTGTACATGCAGTTCTGGATAAAGAACGTAATCCGCTTGAACGTTACTCACTCAGTGTTGATAATCAAGTTAAACCCGAAGCTGTGGCGTTGGTAAATTCAGCTTTGATTGATGTGACAAAATTTGGTACTGCTAAAAAATTATCGGACAACTTACGTATTCAGGTAGCAGGAAAAACGGGTACTTCTGATGATCTGAAAGACAGCTGGTTTGCCGGTTTTTCTGGCGATCTTACCGCCGTCGTGTGGACGGGTTATGATGATAATCGACCTGCAGGTTTGACGGGATCCACGGGAGCAATGCGAATTTGGCAAAAGATCGTTAAAGACACGGCTTATGAGTCTTATCAAGTGCCTGAAATCCCCACTTTGGTTAAGGTCTGGATAGATGTAGAAAATGGTTATTTGACTAAGAAAGGATGTGAAAGTGGGGTAGAATTAAGCTTCGTTGAAGGATCTCAACCAGTTCAGCAAAGTGACTGTAAAGTGAGTAGTGGTTCTAACTGGTTTTTAGATCTTTTTAAATAAAAAATTTTAGCTTACCGTTTGTTGATACGATTCTATGCACTGTTTATCTACACAAAACATCAATCGACGCGGCTTTATTCGACATGCTTTTCAACCGTATTATTTTCAGCAGTCACTAAAGTTTTTTAAGTATATTCTGCTTTCGATATTTCTGGCTTCATGCAGCATAATTGAAAAAACGGTTGATGAAGATGTAATGCTTGATGATACGGGTGATTATAAATATGCTGAATGGCGATTAAATCTTGCTAAAGAATACGGTGCAATAAATCCGTTATTGAAAGAGGTGGATATATTAATCGAGAATAGTCGTTTTAATACAGCGATAGACAAACTGGAACGTGTACTTCGTATTAAACCTAATTACGCGCAGGCATGGAGTCGACTTTCCTGGTTGGCATTAGAAACGGATGCGCCTAACCGTTCCAGGCAAATGGCTAAGCGCAGTAACAGTTTTGCTTTTTCCAATTCAAAGTTACAGGTTCTTAACTGGACGTTTATACGTTCTGCCAGTAAAGCATTAAATGATGCTGCGGCTTACAGGCGGGCAAGTCAAAAGATTGAAACGCTTAAAGCGTTTTAAATATATGCCTCTTATTTTCACTTTCTAATAATAACTATTTTTGATACTTTTTTGATACTAATGAAACGTGCTTCTGATTACCTGGGGAAAAACGGCCCTTTCTTTGAACAAATTTCAAACTATCAGGTGCGTGATAATCAATTAGCATTATGCGATGCGATGGGTGATGCGATTGAAACCGGTAAAGTTTTGGCTGCGGAAGCGGGAACCGGTATCGGTAAGACCTTTGCTTACCTTGTACCCGCGTTATTATCCGGTAAAAAAATTATTATTTCGACGGGGACGCGCCACCTTCAGGATCAACTTTTTCATACAGATTTACCGCGTGTAATAAAAGCGTTAGCCGTGCAATCGACATCGGCATTATTAAAAGGACGCAGTAATTATCTATGCACGCATCGACTTAAACTTGCACCACATCTTGGTTTTATCAATCGCATGACACAAAGTCTACTAACTGAAGTTGATGAGTGGTCGAAGCTAACGCAGTCGGGAGATATTTCAGAATTAACCAGTATTGAAGAAGATTCCTATGTCTGGCCAATGGTGACATCAACTGCGGATAATTGCCTTGGTAGTGAATGTGACGACTGGGAAAAATGTTTTATCGTTAACGCGCGTAAAAAAGCACAGGCGGCTAACATAATTGTTATCAACCATCATTTGTTACTGGCGGATATGACGCTAAAAAATGAAGGTTTTGCTGAACTGCTACCGGCAGCGGATGCCTTTGTGATTGACGAAGCACATCAATTGTATGATGTTGCCGCTCGATTTTTTGGTGATACGGTCAGTAGTCGCCAGCTAATATCTTTGGCGAGAGATACCATTGCTGAACAGGTTAACGATGCGGCTGATATGTCAGAACTACGTGATTATGCTGAAGAGTTAGAAAAAGCCGCGCGTGATTTTCGACTTTCACTGGGAGAAACAGGGCTGCGAGATGGCTGGTTAAAAATACAGAATAAAAAATCGGTGCAGCAATCTTTAGACATATTGCTGGTTGCGTTGAATGACTTACTGGTTGTGCTGGAAGCGGCGGCTGAACGTAGTCGTGGTATTGAGCAATGTTTTGAACGTGGTCATAAAATACTGGCTCGCTTAAAATCTTTTCAGGTAGCAGAGGCTCCTCAGAATAATGGCGATCCAGAAAGTAAAGTCCCAGCTGTTTTATGGTACGAAACATATACAAAAAGTTTTATGTTGCACGCGACCCCAATTGATGTCGCAACCATTTTTCAACAACACACTGATAATTTTTCCAAAGCCTGGTTGTTTACTTCTGCTACGTTACAGGTGAATAAAAAGTTTGACCACTTTTCACAAAACATTGGTTTAGAAAACTACACAAGTGGTGTTTGGGACAGTCCGTTTGATTATGAAAAACAAAGTTTACTGTACTTGCCAGAAAACCTGCCACAACCTTCTGAGCCAAGCTATACCAAACAGTTAATGCAGGCTGCTGTACCCGTATTGAAGGCAAGTGAAGGCCGAGCGTTTGTATTATTCACCAGCTATTACGCAATGAATCAGGCGCGGGATTATTTGAAACAAATGTTGCCCTACGAATTGCTAGTGCAGGGCGATCTACCGAAGCATCAATTGTTAGACAAATTTCGTCAAACCGATAATGCGGTTTTATTAGGAACATCAAGTTTTTGGGAAGGTGTCGATGTTCGTGGTAAAGGATTATCCTGTGTAATTATTGATAAGTTACCGTTTGCACCGCCGGGTGATCCAGTTATGCAAGCACGAATCGACGCGATTAAACGCGGGGGCGGAAATGCTTTTATGGACTTTCAAATTCCACAGGCGGTTATTTCTCTGAAACAGGGGGTGGGGCGTTTGATCCGTGATGTTAATGATTATGGTGTAGTGATGATTGGCGATCCTCGCATTAAACAAAAATTTTATGGACGTGTGTTTTTAAATAGCCTACCTGATATGCCGGTGACGTCTGAGGTGAAAGATGTTGAAGCTTTTTATCAGCATGTTTCAGCTGCCGATGTTGCTGCTGAGTCATTAGATGCTTCTGAAACAAAGGCCGCTGACACTTTGCAACGAGCATAAGAAGGCATGAAGATTTTAGCTATTGATACATCGACAGAAGCTTGTTCTGCTGCGTTGTTAATTGATGGTGAAACCACTTCGCATTATCAGCTTGCGCCGCGTGAACACAGTCGATTGATCTTAAAAATAATTGACCAGTTACTTAGTGATGCGAAGGTGTCTGTAAGCAGTTTAGATGCTATCGCATTTGGTCGAGGCCCTGGTTCTTTTATGGGTTTGCGAATTGCCGCAGGCGTTGTTCAGGGCATCGCTTTCGCGCACGATATTCCGGTGATTCCGATTTCAACTTTGAAAACTATGGCGCAACGTGCTTATCAGCAAACCGGTGTTGAAAATGTTCTGGTTGCGATTGATGCGCGTATGGATGAAGTTTATTGGGCGGCTTATTCTTTAGTTGATAATCAGTGGGTACTAGATGGTGAAGAGTGCGTAATTTCGCCCGATAAAATTCAATTGCCTTCGATGCTATCCGTTCAGGATAAAACATGGGTAGCGGCAGGCACGGGTTGGGACAGTTATTCTAAGCGATTGTTGGCAGGTGTTGATAAAGACGAAGATAGTGTTTCTGATAAAAAATTCAAGCCAGCTGAAATTTTAATTGACTGTTTCCCCAGTGCAGAAGTCATGGTCAAACTTGCCGTTCAAGAGTGGGAAGCGGGTAATACCATCACCGCAGCACACGCGATTCCCGTATATTTACGCAACGATGTTGCTAAGAAACCAAAAGCAGCCATTCTGTAGCGCACTCATCTGTTAAATCGTTCGCTTAATAGCTAATTATGGATGAATCTGCACGCATTATTCGGTATCATGCGTGCACGCCATATTACGTTGAAAATGTTGTAACTCCCATGATAGAAATAAACCCGATAACGAATCAGATCAAAGACCTGCGAGAACGTGCTGAAGCACTTAGGGGGTATCTTTGACTTCGATCGACGCAAGGAAGAGTTAGAAGAAGTTAATCGTGAGTTAGAACAGCCTGGCGTATGGGACGATCCGGAAGCGGCGCAGAAATTAGGTAAAGAACGTTCTCGCTTAGAAAAAATTGTTGTTACGATCGAAACATTGGATAACGGTTTAAATGACGCTGAAGAATTGCTGGAAATGTCGGTTGAAGAGAACGATGAAGAGGGCGTCAACAGTATTGTTGATGATCTGAACGTACTCGAAGAAAATGTTAAAGAATTAGAATTTCGTCGTATGTTCTCTGGCGAAATGGATGCCAATAATGCCTTTGTTGATATCCAGTCTGGTTCAGGCGGCACGGAAGCGCAGGACTGGGCGGAGATGATCTTACGCATGTATTTGCGTTGGGGTGAGTCACATGGATTTAAAACGGAATTGATGGAAGCGTCACCCGGTGAAGTTGCAGGTATTAAAAGCGCGACGATCAGCATAGAGGGTGATTATGCTTATGGTTTATTGCGCACCGAAACAGGTGTGCATAGACTGGTACGAAAATCACCTTTCGATTCAGGTGGTCGTCGTCACACATCATTTGCTGCGGTATTTGTTTCGCCAGAAGTGAATGACGATATTGATATCGAAATTAATCCAGCCGATATACGCATTGATGTTTATCGTGCCAGTGGTGCGGGTGGCCAGCATGTAAATAAAACCGAATCAGCGGTTCGCATTACGCATTTACCGACTAATGCAGTGGTGCAATGTCAAAGCGGTCGTTCGCAACATAAAAATAAAGACGCAGCGATGAAACAGTTGAAAGCAAAGTTATACGAGCTTGAAATGCAAAAACGCAATGCCGATCAGCAGGCTTTAGAAGAAACAAAATCGGATATTGGTTGGGGCAGTCAAATTCGTTCTTATGTATTAGATCAATCGCGTATTAAAGATTTACGCACCAATGTTGAAACCGGTAATACGCAGGCGGTTTTAGATGGTGATCTCGATCAGTTTATCGAAGCAAGTCTAAAAAGTGGGTTGTAATGTATTTCATTTTCACTGTCATCCCCGAATGTTTTTATCAGGGATCCAGCGTCATTATGTAACTTGAAGCTCTAGATTCCCGATAAAAACATTCGGGAATGACGCATGACAATAACAATCATCAATAAGCAGTAATACAATAATTAATTAACACAACACAAAAATTTATGAGTAATAATAAAGTCGAAAACGAACCTGAAAACAAGCCGGTCATCGCAGAAGATGAAAATAAACTCATCGCACAACGGCGTGAAAAGTTAGCAGGGATTCGTATTGCTGCAAGTGAACAGGGCATAACCGCATTTCCCAATACTTTTCGACGTGATGCACTGGCTGCAGATTTACTTGCGCAATATAACGATAAGACCAAGGAAGAGTTAGAAGAACTTGCTGTTCGCGTAGCAGTCGGTGGTCGAATGATGGCAAAACGTGTAATGGGTAAAGCGAGCTTTGCACAGTTGCAGGATATGTCAGGTCGTATTCAATTATTTCTACAGCGAGACAGTTTACCCGAAGGTCTTTATAACGACGGCTTTAAAAAATGGGATGTCGGCGATATTATCGGTGCTTCAGGCGTATTGTTTAAAACAAAAACCGATGAGCTTTCAGTTAAAGTTGATAGCCTTGAACTTTTAACAAAATCATTGCGCCCACTACCGGATAAATTTCATGGTCTAACTGACATGGAAATTCGTTATCGTCAACGCTATGTTGATCTGATAATGAATCAGGAAGTGAAACATAGTTTTGTTTTACGCACAAAAATTATCAAGTTTATTCGTAACTATTTTGACGATCACGGTTTTACCGAAGTCGAAACACCGATGATGCAGATAATTCCTGGTGGTGCAACGGCACGTCCGTTTGAAACCTTTCATAATGCGCTGAATCTGCCAATGTATTTGCGTATTGCGCCAGAGCTTTATCTAAAACGTTTAGTGGTTGGTGGCTTTGAACGTGTTTATGAAATCAATCGCAACTTCAGGAATGAAGGTGTATCAACTCGCCATAATCCAGAATTCACCATGCTTGAATTTTATCAGGCGTATGCAGATTACAAGGATTTGATGGATATAACTGAGGATCTGTTACGCCAGCTTGCTGAGACTGTAATGGGTACAACACAGATTACTAATGAAGGTAACACTTACGACTTTAGTAAATCATTCACGCGCATGTCAGTATTCGAATCAATTCTGCATTTTAATCCTGATATTGCGGCTGAATCTATTTCAGAATTAGCCAGTGCACGTGAAGTTGCAACGGGTCTGGGCGTTAAATTAAAAGAGGGTTACGGCTTAGGTAAAGTGCAAATAGAAATATTTGAAAAAACGGTTGAACATCGTTTAATGGATCCTACATTTATTACCGAATATCCAACCGAAGTTTCACCATTAGCCCGTCGCAGTGACAGTAATCCATTCGTTACCGATCGTTTTGAATTTTTCGTGGGTGGTCGTGAGCTTGCTAACGGTTTCTCCGAGTTAAATGATGCCGAAGATCAGGCTGAACGTTTTAAAGCGCAAGTTGCTGAAAAAGATGCCGGTGATGATGAAGCCATGCATTTTGATGCGGATTATATTCGTGCGCTAGAGTTTGGTTTACCGCCAACAGCAGGTGAAGGTATTGGTATCGATCGTTTGGTTATGCTGCTGACGGATGCGCCATCTATACGCGATGTGATTCTGTTCCCGCATATGCGT
>CAZCOZ010000012.1:9993-13603 GCA_964500555.1 uncultured Thiotrichaceae bacterium
GTAACCTCAGGACCATTGGCATCATTCAAAAATAATTTCGATTCTGTATCGGCAATCTGAATAACGGCAAGTGCATCAAAGCCAGATTCTGCACTTTCTTCTACCTGTAAAATCGCGCCAGTATTTTGGCCGGCTCTGGCATTTTCTGCAAACAATTTATCACCTGTATTCGGTTTTTCTTCCGATGCAATATGAATTTTAAAAGTCCGTTTTTTCAGTTTTCCCAGATAATGCATACGTGCAACTATTTCCTGACCAGTAAAGCAACCTTTGGTAAAACTTACGCCATTAATTAATTCCATATTCGCCATTTGCGGGACAAACTCTCCGCTGGTGTTTATGTCAATAAACGGTGTGCCCGCCTGTATGTTCAAATAGTCCCAACTTGAAGCATTTACCACGTCAGCTTCTTTAGAGACGTTATCCCATAATGTTTTGGCATGCTCAAATGAGCAAAATATTTCATAGCGAGGCGTTGTGCCAGCAACACGTAATGCAATGTAATCGGCATTGTGCGAAACGCTATCAATTTCATCACTGATGTTATCGATAAATGCTGATAAGAATTCAGCCGACTTATTACCGGCAATACCAATATGTATTAATTGTTCACTGACATCCTGTATTGCGACATGTGAACGCAAAATATAGTTTTGTAAATGTGAAATACTGATTTCGACTAAATTATTTTTTATGCTTAAAAAGTAATTCCCCTGATGTAGGAATAAACGAAAATTGGCAACCATTCTGCCTTTTTTATTACAGAATCCACTGATCTGACCGGTGTGGTCATTAACATTGCTGATATCGTTAGTGAACTGTCCCTGTATAAAATTACTGGCATCATCACCAGCAATAACAATAGTGCTGTATTGCGACAAATCACACATTATATTCTCAGTTCCAGCCTTTTTATTATCGCCCACCGTATCCGTTGTTGCGCTAAGTTTTTCCTGTAGATATTTTTTCCAGTCAGTATTCATGGGTTTATGTTTTCAGCAGTAAATTGTTCAGAAGATTTGTTAAAAATATTACGATTTAGTTACGTGTATATTATCAATATTTAACTTTAAATCATTATAGTTTTAGTGGGGCTATTGGGCGCAGTATAATCCGCAGTATATTTATGAAAAGTCTTGATTTAACCAATTTAAAGCTTGCACAAAATGTGACATCAGTATTCTTGACATTGTTAGTGATTTGCTTCAAGTTTGCTACAGATCGACTAGAGTTAATACAGTAATTATAATAATAAGATACCTTTACACGATGTGGTTTCTGTCATTCCCGAGTTTTTTTATCGGGAATCCATTGTATTTATAAGCGCTGGATCCCCGATAAAAGCACTCGAGGATGACAAAATGAAAAAAAGTTTAGTCCTGTTCCTCATCGTGCAAAGGTCTCAATAAAGATAAAGGTCAATAAGATAATCATCAATGAATGATCCACGCCCTGTCTATCTCAATTTACTGAAAATTCGTCTGCCCTTAACGGGTATGGTTTCTTTTGCACACCGTATTACCGGCATATTACTTTTCCTCGCTTTACCTTTCGCTGCTTATTTACTTGACCTTTCCATTGAGTCCGAACAATCTTTCGCTAAGGCGCAGGAAATACTGAATCAACCATTAATGCTCGTGGTGCAGATTTTGTTGTTATGGTCAATTGCGCATCATTTTTTCGCGGGTATTCGTTTTCTATTAATTGACGCAGATATTGGCGTAGAAAAATCACAGGCTCGTCTTGGTGCATGGCTGGTGCTCATTGCTGAAGCTGTTGCTCTGTTCGCGATTGTATGTGGGGTTGGGTTATGAGTTTGTACGTTCTCGAAGGCTTACGCCCCTGGGTAATTCAGCGCGTAAGTGCTGTCTATATTGTATTTTTTATTCTGTACGCCTGTTTCAGTTTTTTCACTGCGGATGTTATTGCTTATGGAGCATGGAAAAACTGGTTATACAATCCGCTCAATACGACGGTGGTTGGAATTTTTATCATCGCGTTACTATTTCATGTCTGGATTGGTATGCGTGATGTGGTTCTCGATTATGTACATAACATCATGTTACGCATTTTTATACTTGCGTTGTTAGTCGGTGTTTTGCTTGGAACGGGATTGTGGTTGTTTAGAACACTTTTGCTTTCGGTTATAGTTTAGTGGTGATAGTTTAATGAAGTGGCTCAATAGAGAGCTGGGTTATTGAGATATGAATATGTGTATGAGTAATGGTGTATGAATAGCGGTTCAACAAATAAGCCTTCGGTAGAAAGAAGGCAATTCGATACGCTTATCATTGGCGCAGGTGGCGGCGGTTTACGTGCTTCACTGCAATTAGCGGAAGCGAATCTAAGTGTTGCAGTTGTATCAAAAGTTTTTCCTACTCGTTCTCATACGGTCGCCGCACAAGGTGGTATGAATGCAGCGTTAGCGAATGTTCTACCTGATAACTGGCATTGGCATATGTTCGATACAGTAAAGGGTAGCGATTATCTCGGTGATCAGGATGCGATTGAATATATGTGTCGCGCTGCACCGCAGGCAGTTTACGAACTCGAGCATTTTGGTGTGCCGTTTTCACGTCTTGATAATGGCAAAATTTACCAACGTGCTTTTGGTGGACAGAGTCAGAACTTTGGTGGTGATCAGGCGGCTCGCACCTGCGCTGCGGCCGATCGAACGGGTCATGCAATTTTGCATAGTTTGTATCAACAAAATATTCGTGCGAAAACGCATTTTTTTGATGAATACTTTGCGGTTGATTTATTAAAAGATGAAGACGGCCATGTGTTAGGCGCAGTGGTGTTTAATATTCATGATGGTCAGATTGTTGTCATCGAAGCGAAAACAACATTAATTGCCACGGGCGGTGCAGGGCAACTATTTAAAACCACGACCAATGCTCTAATTAATACGGGTGATGGCATGGGCATGGCAATGCGTGCGGGTATTCCGTTACAGGATATGGAGTTTTTTCAATTTCATCCAACCGGTATTGCAGGTAGAGGCATGTTGATTACCGAAGGTGTGCGTGGTGAAGGCGGCTATCTGGTCAATGGTGAAGGTGAGCGCCTAATGGAGCGTTACGCACCGAAAGCCAAAGATTTAGCGAGTCGTGATGTAGTCAGTCGTGCAATTGCGTTAGAGATAAGAGGCGGTCGTGGTTGTGGTCCCAATAAAGATCATGTGATGTTAAAACTGGATCATCTGGGTGAAGAGGTTATTCAAAAACGCCTGCCCGGTATTCGCCAAACTTGTATTACTTTTCTTGGTATTGATCCTGCGGAATCACCGATACCGGTTTACCCCACAGCGCATTACACTATGGGTGGTATCCCTACGAATAGAAATGGTCAGGTGGTTGTGCCTGTTAAAGATACGCCGGAAGAACCCGTGCAGGGTTTATATGCAGCAGGTGAGTGTGCCTGTGTGTCAGTACATGGTGGCAATCGTTTAGGCGGAAATTCATTGCTGGATATTCTAGTATTTGGTCGTGCTGCTGCAAATCATATTATTGAGTACTTAAAAGAGAATAAATATCAACGTGTGATTGATGAATCCATTGTCGATAAAGTCGTTTCTAAACTGCAGCGTTTTGAAGGTGGATCGAATGAT
>CAZCOZ010000012.1:13703-20931 GCA_964500555.1 uncultured Thiotrichaceae bacterium
GAATGATGCTAAGAATAATACTAAGGCTGAATCGGTTTCAGTCTTACGCGCTGAATTAAAACAGGTAATGGAAACGCATTGTGGTGTATTCAGGAAAAAAGATATTTTGCAGGAAGGTGTCGAAAAAGTTGAGGAGTTAGTAAAACGTATGGATAACGTAAAAATTGATGATACCTGTCAGGTATTTAATACCGCACGTGTAGAAGCCTTTGAATTAGAAAATCTAATGGCAGTGGCATTAGCTACAATACATTCCGCTTATGCGAGGGAAGAAAGCCGTGGTGCACATTCACGTGAAGATTTTCCTGATCGTGATGATAAATCCTGGATGCGGCATAGCCTGTACTCCTATGAAAATGGTCTGGATTATAAACCAGTAAGAACAAAACCAATGTCGGTTGATAGTTTTCCACCGAAGCCTCGGGTTTATTAAAATGACGAAAAATGAAAAATTATGGAAAATAGATTTACAGGTGAGTTATGAAATTTAAAATTTATCGCTATGATCCTGAGCAGGACTCAAAACCTTACGTTAAGGAATATACACTGGAAAATGTTGATAAAGGGACAATGTTACTTTCAGCATTGCTACGTATAAAAGACGAGCAGGATGATACGTTAAGCTTCCGTCGCTCCTGTGGCGAAGGTGTGTGTGGTTCTGACGGCATGAATATTAATGGAGTAAATGGTCTTGCCTGTATTACGTCTACCGATAATTTAAAGCAGCCCATTGAAGTAAACCCATTGCCCGGGCTGCCTGTTATTCGTGATCTTATTATCGATATGGATCAGTTTTACAAACAATACCGCGCAGTCAAACCTTACTTAATTGTTAATGACCCGATGCCAGAGGTCGAATTAAAACAAACACCAGAACAACGCGAGCAATTAGATGGATTGTATGAATGCGTCTTATGTGCCTGTTGTTCAACAGCGTGCCCGTCGTTCTGGTGGAATCCAGATAAATTTTTAGGCCCTGCTGCATTATTACAGGCATCACGTTTTATTGAAGACAGTCGCGATCAGGCGTTTGAAAAGCGTCTGGAAGAATTAGAAGGACCGTTTAAATTATTCCGTTGTCATACCATTATGAATTGTGTGCAGGTTTGCCCAAAAGGACTAAATCCAACGAAAGCCATTGGTAAAATTAAAAGTAAAATGGTCGCTCGTTCTTTATAGATCAATAAGTATTCAAAAGTGGAAAATCAGAAATCAAATAAAAAAAATGGCAAAGTCGATTATAGATGGCAATGCCGACGGGGGATGTTAGAGCTTGATCTGCTACTCAATAACTTTGTTGATAAAGGCGTTAGTGCATTATCAAAAAAAGAAATTGAATCCTTTGAATTACTCCTGTCCTACCCAGATCAAACGTTACTGGATTTATTATTGGGCAATTCTATTTCTAGCGATAATGAAATTTCTCGTCTTGTTCAAAAAATACAGGAAACACCCTTTGGAATACCCTCTGAAACAGCCTGATTTTCTTGTTGTCAGTTAATTATGTCAACTGAATTTAAACCCGCATGGTGGTTGCCGTCAGCGCATCTACAAACCCTTTGGCCAGCATTATTTAGAAAACGTCACATACTTGATTTACGTACTGAGCAAGTCGAGTTAGCAGACGGTGATTTTATTGATTTATGCTGGGGAAAAAAAGATAACGATAAAAAAACGACTGAGAAAACAGTTCTTATATTGCATGGACTGGAAGGTGCTATGGACTCGCACTATGCCAATGGTGTTTTTCATGAGTTAGAACAGGCGGGTTATGCGCCAGTATTTATGTATTTCCGTGGTTGCAGTGGCCGTATCAATCGCTTAGCACGAGCTTACCATTCTGGTGAGACAGGGGATGTGTCTGCCATTGTTGAGCACATAAAAAACCAGACAGGCGATTATCCTTATGCGGTTATTGGGTTTTCTTTAGGCGGTAATGTTTTATTAAAATGGTTAGGTGAAACGGGTGCTAGCAATCCGATAAAAAAAGCGGTTGCTGTTTCAGTGCCGTTTAAGTTACATGATGCCGCCAAACGATTAGAACATGGCGTATCAAAAATATACCGCGAACATTTATTAAAATCATTACGTCAGACTTATCTTAAAAAATTCAGCAAACTGCGCTCACCATTAAATATTAAGATTGATGAGTTAAAAAGTTTCTGGGACTATGACGATAAAGTTACCGCGCCGTTACATGGTTTTAGTGGTGCGCAGGATTATTATGATACCTGTAGTAGTGGTCAATTTTTGAAAGATATTGCGGTGCCAACCAGGATTATTCATTCCTATGATGATCCTTTTATGTTTGAGAGCACAGTACCAGATAAACAAAAGCTAAATAAAAATATCGATTTTATCGCCACCAGGCGAGGTGGGCATGTGGGTTTTATCTCGGGACGATCGCCGATGTCAGCGTATTCATGGTGTGAACATAAAATAATTGAGTTTTTGAATAGTCAAAATTAGTCTCGATGCTACTCAGCAAACTCAATCCTGTCACTTAATTTTTTTAAAGCTTGCTCAGCACACCATTCATCTTTATCACCACCCGGTGCACCACTCACACCAACCGCGCCTACGTTAGACCCTGCCATCTTAATTGGGATACCGCCTCGCATAACAATGATGCCATCCAGATGATTTAATTCAGGGCGAATATCACCCCGTGAATCACGAAGATCGCCAGATTTACCCGCATATAATATTACTGTGTTAGCTTTTTCTTCAGCAATTTGTAAGGTAAAACGAGAAGCGACATCATCACGTAAGGCGGCTTGCAGTAAACCGTTACGATCAACCACGACAGCACTTACCTGATAGCCTTGCTTGCGACAGGCAATGACACTTTCATTGGCGATGTCTCTGGCTAACTCCATTCCAATAGTCTTCACGGACAGGACATCGGCAGCATAAATCGTATTGTGAAAGTTAAGTATAGAAAGGCCCAAACATAAAGTTAAATATTTTAGCGTGATTTTTGTGTTTGTTCGCATGACAATGTTCCTAAATAATATGGATTATTTGTGGATACTAAGACTAAAAGTAGGTAATGTTTAGCTATCTAACATTATAAATATTTTTACTCAAAATGCACTACAAGGTACGACAATGGCAACAAACAAATCAACCAAAGAATCCAGCAAAAAATTAGATGAAATCGTCGCGAAAGCAAGACAGGCGAGTGAAAAACGCGGGCACGGTTATCGAGAAAAAGCCATTAATATGTATCCGTGGATATGCGGTCGCTGCAGTCGAGAATTCACCCGGGCCAATTTACCCGAATTAACCGTACATCATAAAAATCACGATCACGATTACAACCCAGAAGACGGTAGTAACTGGGAGCTGTTATGTTTGTACTGCCATGATAATGAACACCAACGCCAGACAGAAGCATTAGCGAGTAAAGGTATTGCATTAGGTGGCACAAAAGCACCAAGTGCAAAGTTTAATCCGTTTGCGGATTTGAAGAGTATGATGGATGAGAAGAAGTGATTAAGTTAAACGTATGTTTATGGCAAGTTCTGTAAAGAATGTGGCCATGGTGACTAAAGTTATTTTCTGTGCATTCTTTTTACAAAACCTTTCAACTAGAAACCTTTCTACAAAAACCGCAAACATTATCAAATCCTCCTGGTTATTATGAACCTACTGAAGTAGGAGACTAGATCGCTAATGAAAAAGGCAACAAGTGCAAATTATCGACAACGACTAACGGTAGTCATCGATTATATTCATGACAATATTAATGGTGCTTTAGATGTAAATACCTTAGCGGATGTTGCATTTATGTCGCCTTATCATTTTCACCGTATTTATCGAGAGCTAATGCAGGAAACGGTTAACGCTACGGTAAGGCGTCTTCGGCTTCAGAAAGCAGCGATTGATCTGATTCGTACAGATCAATCAATCCAGACAATTGCACAGGGCATTTCATACGGCAGTATTGAGGCATTTACGCGTGCATTTAGTAAACAGTTTTCTGTTTCACCGAGTGAATATCGTAATACAAAAAAACTCAACTGTACGAATGATGAGCCTTTTATAGCAATGTTGCCCGCAGAACAGAAGAGGTATGAGATGATGTTTAATGTTGAAGAGATAAAAGTAGAGGAGATACACCTTGCAGGTTATTCGCATAAAGGCGATTACATGGAAATAGGTAATACATTTGAAAAATTATTTATGAATGCCAATAGTCATAATTTACTGAGTGAGAAAACGCGCTCATTTGGATTGTATTATGATGACCCTAAATCGGTTGAGACGGATCAGCTCCGTTCAATGGCATGTATCTCGGTGGATGAATCGCAATCGCTTGATAGTGAGTTAGAGCGTGTCACGATTCCTGCAGGTAAATGTGTGTCGGTGTTGTTTCAAGGGCCTTACGCCGAACTGGAAAAACCGTATGACTGGTTGTTTGGACATTGGATACCCAATAATGGAAAAGAGATAGCAGATTTCCCGCCGTTTGAAGAGTATTTGAATGATCCTAAGAATACACCGCCAAACGAATTGCTGACACGTATTTACTGTTTACTCGCCGAATAGTCTGTGTTGATTATTAATACAGATTTTTTGGCATAATTTCGCGCAAGGTTTTTGACCAGTTGATTATATGTTCACCTGAAGCATGGGTTGGTTGCACGATTGAAGCGGGTAAAGGTGTTAAATCACTTACTGATATTTGTGCCATGGCAGCTTTGTTGCCATAACTGACGATAAAGTTTTTGCCGTCGATGGTTTGGCTAATACCGCGAGGCTTTTTTATACCGAAAGCTTTAACAATTTCTTTTTTGTCGATTGACCAGAAAGTGATCAGGTTGGCATCAGGATGAGTGATTGCTGCGACTCTATTATGCTGGCTTATTTCAATACTCAAAGCTTCACCTGTCATTCTTTCTATTACAATCTCTGGCTTGCTCATGGTGATGAGTTGGCTGTCGGTTGTTTTGATACTGACACCACCTGAATGCTCAGTAATTAGTTTATTTTTTTGATTATTGCTCTGCCGGGGTAATGGTGCTGAGGCGATGACTAAATCATTTTCTTTATTAATTACAAAGTGACCGTTATTGAGCTTGTATTGTTTATCATTGCTGCTCGCGTGTAAACGTTTAATGATTTCTTCTGTGTCTAAGTTAATATAAACCAGTGAATCCTGGCTTGAATCAGATTGTCCTGCAGATTGTCCTATATTACTAACAACCAGTGTCTGCTTATCTAGCAACTGACAGTCATGTGCTGATAAGCCGTGTGTGAGTTGCTGTTTTGTTGCCGCTAATGTTTCACTATGACGTATGACTATATTACCGAATCGTTTGCTCGGATCATCATCGATATTATTCTCTATACAATAAAGTTTTTCCCCGTCTTTACTAAACGCAGCATGGCCAGAAAAGTTTTTACCCTGCGTGCTTTGAAAATTTCGGATGAGGATTTCCTTTTGTAAATCAACTTCGCAGGCATTTTGTCCATTCTTTTCGAAGCAAAAAACGCGGTATTTATTGTTGGGGTTGATAATAATCTCATGCGGCATAAACGGCGTTTTAATCAAGCGTTTTTCCTGTAACGTGAGATTAATAGCGATGAGTGCATGCTGAACTGCATTACCGTCGGTGTAACTACCGCCAGAAAGAATGATGTCTTCATCGGGATTGAAAAACTTTTTATGGGTGCAAGCTGAAATGCTAGTGGTCAGTAAACTAGCAGTGGCTACTTTCAAAAAGGTACGGCGTTTAATGGTGTGGCATTTGTCCATGAAAATTCTCTAATCCTGCTGTTATTGGATATGCTGTTAGGGAGTATAAATAGCTTACCAGATGTTTGGATTTTGGTGTTTTTCGTATATAGTTCGCACTGGTCTTGCCAGTTTGAGTTCTGGCTAAAAATTAATAGATATTGATGGAGAATATTGTGCAATCAGGTCCAAGAAAAGTTGTCACCCCGTTTCGTCCTATTCCGCTGGAAATTCCAGAGGGTATGGCTAAAAATGAGTTTTTTAACAGTACTGAAAATCTGAATGATTTGACCAATAATAACGGTCTATTGCATAACGATGAAGATTTATTGATGTACCGCAAAGCCGTTGGTCACACCAATGAATTCGATACTTCAATTATCTACAACACATCAAAGAAAATTTTAGATCCGTTAGGACGACCCGTTCGTCGTACGCAAGTACCTGAAAAAGTCAAAAAAGTCTGGAACCGAATGAACCAGATTATTGTTGAGTATATGGTCGAGCAGTACCCGGATCCAGATGAAGCGTTGATTCTCGCTGGTGAGGCCAGTCTGGATGCAACCTGGCCATTAACCTCTGCGGGTGTACCGAGTATTCGTATGCTGCATAACCATTTTATGGTGTTTGATAAGAAGGTATTGCGAGACGCCGAATTTGCTGATACGAATAATCCGAACCTAACGGACGGCGG
Source organism: uncultured Thiotrichaceae bacterium (assembly GCA_964500555.1). GTDB lineage: Bacteria > Pseudomonadota > Gammaproteobacteria > SZUA-229 > SZUA-229. The sequence goes on from CAZCOZ010000012.1 coordinate 20,141, forward strand.
TCAGCATAGTCTATTCCAGTCTTATATGCGTGATGTTTACAGTGATTTTTTTGCTTCACTAGAGTTCACCATTTTAAAACAGACCAGCAAAGGATCATCAAAAATTGAATTAACTGGTTATCCGCAAGGTTTGCCCAGCTGGAAAGTTCAGGGCGGGATTGATGCCTTGAAAGATATTCGTTTCTGGAAAGAATATGATCAGATATTAAAAGGTTTTATTGATTTTTATCGTACCTTCTTTACCCAGGTTTCTACGCGTAATGCACCCGTGCCTAAATCAGCTTATTTTCCTGATGAGGTTGAAAGTATTTTATTATTCAATAACGATTTTATGAGTTCTGCGAAAAAGGTGAGGAATTTGTGTATTACTGATGCAAAGTATGCCAATGCGATTCGTTGGCAACCGGCTTTCAAACAATTGATTTACCGTAATGATGAAGGTGATTTGATTGTGACCATCAGCCAGAACTCGATTGGTAATGCTATTACCGAGTTGCTTGGCGTGGTGGTAGAGCGTATACCGGATGCCGAGGCGTATGAAAAAGTTGAGCCCGCTTTACTGGAAAAATTACTTGAAGTTCGTAAGCGTCTGGTGCATGCAGATTTGGGTGAGGCGATATCAACCGATCGCTGGCCAGCGTAAAATTTGTTATGTGATCAAATCGTGCGATCAAATAATGCAATCTACAAATAATACAATCGAATTATAAAGAGAATTATAAAGCGAATCATGAAGCCATTTAATAATAATCCACTGGCTGGATACGGTTGCGAAGATGTTGAACTTCGCG
>CAZCOZ010000012.1:21031-33565 GCA_964500555.1 uncultured Thiotrichaceae bacterium
TGTCATCAAAAACGTCATCAGATCAGACGCCTGATGTTACCTCGTTGCATAATCGCATCAAACCCAAATAAAGTTAAACTATTTGCCCTAAGGCTTGTATACAAGGTGCGGGAAAGTGCTGGGTGTGTTAACATCATGCACTAAATAAGACGCATTTTAATGCGCTATTTTTTGGCTTAAAAAAGGGCTTTTCCCAGGTCGTTTTTTATCACTTTGGTTATATGCTTTTTATATAGCATCCATACAATATTCCACCTTAGAAATCATTGCTAAATGACTGAATTTGCAAAAGAAATATCACCAGTAAATCTCGAAGACGAAATGCGTCAATCCTATCTGGATTACGCCATGAGTGTGATTGTTGGGCGTGCACTGCCTGATGTCAGAGATGGTCTTAAACCGGTTCATCGCCGTGTGCTTTATGCGATGAGTGTATTAGGCAACGATTACAACAAACCTTATAAAAAATCAGCCCGTGTTGTTGGTGATGTTATTGGTAAATATCATCCGCATGGCGACACGGCTGTGTACGACACCATTGTACGCATGGCACAGCCATTTTCATTGCGTTACATGTTAGTCGATGGGCAGGGTAACTTCGGTTCAGTTGATGGTGATGCACCTGCTGCAATGAGATACACCGAAGTGCGTATGTCCAAAATTGCGCATGAGTTGCTAGCGGATCTTGATAAAGAAACAGTCGACTTCGCAGAAAACTATGATGGTTCTGAATCAGAGCCAGTGGTTATGCCGACACGCGTACCGAATATGTTGATCAATGGTTCAACCGGTATCGCTGTGGGTATGGCAACCAATATGCCGCCGCATAATTTGGGCGAAGTGATTAATGCCTGTCTGGCTTTAATTGAAAATTCAGAATTATCCATCGATGAATTAATGGAACATATTCCTGCCCCTGATTTACCAACAGCAGCATTTATTAATGGCGTAAAAGGCATACGTCAAGCATATAAGACCGGTCGAGGTCGCATGGTTATGCGTTCGCGTGCTGAGATTGTTGAGGATAAAAAAGGCAAGCAAACAATTATTGTTAGCGAACTTCCATATCAGGTAAATAAAGCACGTTTAATTGAGCGCATAGCTGAACTGGTTAAAGAAAAACGCATTGAAGGAATATCTGCACTACGTGATGAATCTGACAAAGACGGTATGCGTATTGTCGTTGAAGTGAAACGCGGTGAAGTTGCGGACGTGTTGCTGAATAATTTATTCTCACAAACGGCGATGCAATCGTCATTCGGGATCAACATGGTTGCCCTGGTTGATGGCCAGCCGCAACTATTAAATCTGAAACAAATTCTTGATGCCTTTTTGCGTCACCGTCGTGAAGTCGTTACGCGTCGAACGATTTATGAACTGCGCAAAGCACGTGCGCGTGCACATGTATTAGAAGGACTGGCCGTTGCATTGGCTAATATCGACGAAGTCATCGAGTTGATTAAAAAATCGGCGAATCCAGCTGAAGCAAAAGCAGGTTTGCTGGCAAAAGTTTGGCCAGCGGGCGTGGTTAATGAAATGATTGCACGTGCGACTGAGGGCGCTGATCTTAGTGCTTCACGACCAGAGGATTTAGATCCGCGTTTTGGATTAAAAGATGATGGTTATTATCTTTCTGAAGTTCAGGCGCAAGCTATTCTGGATTTGAAATTACATCGTTTGACTGGGCTTGAACAAGATAAAATTGTTACCGAATTTCAGTCAATTCTTGATGTGATTAAAGAACTGATAAAAATACTGTCTAACCCAGAGCGTTTGCTTGAAGTTATTCGCGAAGAGCTGGAAGAAATTCGTGATAATTATGCGGACGAACGTCGCAGTGAAATCATGGAAGACGAACTTGATTTTAATATGGAAGATTTGATCACCGAAGAAGATGTGGTGGTGACGTTCTCGCATGAAGGTTACGCGAAATCACAACAGCTGGATGTGTACAATACACAACGTCGTGGTGGTCGTGGTAAATCAGCAACCTCGATGAAGACCGAAGATTTTATCGATAAATTATTTGTTGCCAATACGCACGATACTTTACTTTGTTTTTCCAGTCGCGGAAAACTGTACTGGTTAAAGGTTTACCAACTACCGATGGCCGGTCGTGGTTCGCGCGGCAAACCCATTGTTAATTTATTGCCGCTGGAAAAAGGTGAACGTATTAACGCGGTTATGCCAATTCGCGAATATGATGAAAACCAGTTTGTGTTTATGGCAACCAGTTCTGGTACGGTGAAGAAAACCGCTTTGTCTCAGTTCTCTCGCCCACGTGCTTCAGGTATTAAAGCAATCGAATTCCGCGATGATGATAAGTTGGTTGATGTTGTTATTACTGATGGTAGCAGTCACATTATGTTGCTTGCAGATTCAGGCAAGTCAGTTCGTTTCTCAGAAACGGATGTACGTTCAATGGGAAGAACAGCCGGTGGTGTTCGTGGTATTCGCATCTCTGATGAACAGGAAGTGATTGCTATGATTAAAGTTGAAGAAGGTGGATCAATCCTGACTTCAACAGAAAATGGTTACGGTAAGCGCACCAGCGTTGATGATTATCCCTTAAAAGGTCGCGGTGGTCAGGGTGTGATTTCGATTAAGACAAATGAACGCAACGGTAAAATTGTTGGTGCGGTGCAAGTGCAGAATGATGATGAAATCATGATGATTACGGATAACGGGACCCTGGTGCGCATTGCGGTTTCTGATGTCAGTGAAATGGGGCGTAATACACAGGGTGTGCGTTTGATTCGTCTAACCAAAGGCGAAAAGCTTGTCGAAATCGAACAGATAAAAGCACTTGATGGTGACGATGGCGTGGAAGGCGATGACGATGAAACTGATAGTGAAGATTAATAATAATTATATCAAATAGTTAACGTTTGTATTTAATCTTTTTTGTTATTAAAAATCCTGAGCAATACACATTTTTAGAGTCGCTTGAGAGAAGCCGCGCTTCTAAAAATAAAACATCCCTAATACAAATAACGTAAAAATAAACCGAAAAATAAATCGGATAGCAAATCATAATTATGAGCAGAGTATATAACTTTAGTGCTGGTCCAGCCGCACTACCCACCGAAGTATTAGCGCAGGCACAGGCGGACATACTGGACTGGAACGGTACAGGTATGTCGGTGATGGAAATGAGTCATCGCGGTAAGGACTACATGTCCATTGCAGCTAAAGCAGAAACTGATTTACGTCAGTTAATGAATATTCCAGATAATTACAAAGTGCTATTTTTACAGGGTGGTGCAAGCAGTCAGTTTGCGATGGTACCAATTAATTTGCTTAATGTACGGGAGGGGGGTAAAAAATCAGCAGATTATTTATTGACTGGGCAATGGTCTAAAAAAGCCGTTGCTGAAGCGAAACGATATTGTAATGTAAATTTAGTTGTGGATACAACGGACAGTAAATTTACTACTGTGCCCAGTGAAGAAAGTCTTACGTTTGACCCAGATGCGGCATATGTGCATTACACACCGAACGAAACCATTGTCGGTGTTGAGTTTGATTACATCCCCGATACGGGTGATGTACCTCTGGTTGCTGATATGTCATCAACTATTTTGTCACGTGAAATTGATGTTTCTAAATTTGGTATTATTTATGCTGGTGCCCAAAAAAATATTGGGCCAGCAGGTCTAACCATCGTAATTATTCGTGAAGATTTAATTGGTCATGCCGATCCTGCGATGCCGGTGATGATGGATTACAAAACCTTTGCTGACAATGATTCAATGTATAACACACCACCAACTTATGCCTGGTATTTTGCTGGTCTGGTTTTTTCCTGGGGATTGAAAAAAGGTGGCATGTCTTCAATCGAAGAAACCAATAAACGTAAATCAGCAAAACTTTATAAAGCCATCGATGACTTGAGTTTTTATAGTAATCCTGTCGACGTAAAAAACCGTTCGTGGATGAATGTACCATTTATCCTGGCAAACGCAGACATGGATGCTGAGTTTATTAAGCAAGCAGCAGCAAAAGGGTTAACCACCCTAAAAGGGCATCGCTCAGTCGGCGGTATGCGCGCGAGTATTTATAACGCCATGCCAGAAGCGGGTGTTGATACACTAATTGCATTTATGCATGAGTTTGCAGCAGCACAGGAATAATACTAGAAATGTACAACATAAAAACAATTAACAATATTTCAGATAAAGGTTTAAGTCGTCTACCAGCAGATATATATGCTGTTAGTGCCGAGAGCGAAAATCCTGACGGCATTATTTTACGTTCACAAAATTTACATGAAATGGAGATCCCAACTAATTTAAAAGCAGTTGGTCGTGCGGGTGCGGGTACCAATAATGTGCCTGTAGAGCGTTTAGGTGAAGAAGGCATTGTTGTGTTTAATGCCCCCGGTGCTAATGCCAATGCCGTTAAAGAATTAGTGATTGCCGGCATGTTACTGGCATGTAGAAATATTGTGCAGGCATGGCAATATGCGGCGAATGTTGAAGGCACTGACGAAGAGCAAAACAAGGCTGTCGAAGCGGGCAAGAAAAAATACGTGGGTTATGAATTACCCGGCCGTACTTTAGGTGTTATTGGTCTTGGTGCTATTGGTGTTGAAATTGCAAACGTTGCAGTTGCACTGGGTATGCGTGTGGTTGGTTTTGATCCGACGATTACAGTAAAAAGTGCCTGGAAGATGTCTTCGGATGTAGAAGAAATGGCAAGCGTTGATGAGTTGCTTAAAGTATCTGATTTTGTGACCTTCCATGTACCGCTGATTGACGCAACAAAAAACCTGTTAAACGCGCAAAGATTAACCATTATGAAGGAAGGCGCAGTAGTTTTAAACTTTGCACGTAATGGCATTGTGGATGAAGACGCTGTGCTTGTTGCAATCGAATCGGGAAAACTCAATGCTTATGTTTGTGACTTTCCAACTGAAAAATTAAAACGAAATGACCGCGTTATTACTTTACCGCATTTAGGTGCGTCAACGGCTGAAGCAGAAGATAATTGTGCAATGATGATTGCCGATCAAATGAAGGACTTTCTTGAGAACGGTAATATTCGTAACTCTGTTAATTTTCCAGCCGTTAAGTTGCCTCGTGGCGGTAAAGCGCGTGTCGCAATCACACATAAAAATATGCCGGATATGATCGCCAAAATTTCTACAGCAGTGGGTGATGCTGGTTATAATATTCATCACATGCGAAATGACTCAAGAAATGATCTGGCGTATACACTGATGGATATCGAAAATGAAACAGGTGATGATTTAATCGAAAAACTTTCTGGGATAGAAGGTGTGCTGAAAGCGCGTCAGGTTTAAATTTTTGATTTGAATTTTTGGTTTTAATTTTTAGATTATCAAATATTAAAAGTATTTAATTAATGACAGAAAAAGACCCATTAGCTGAGATACGACAACGTATTGATCAAATAGACAAGTCACTTCAGGACCTGGTTTCTGAGCGTGCAGCGTGCGCAGCGAAAGTCGCTGAAGTAAAACAGCGACAAGGTGAAACGGGTCACTTCTATCGCCCTGAACGTGAAGCGCAAGTTTTGCGTGGTGTGATGGAACGCAACAAGGGCCCGCTTGCGAATGAAAGTATTGCTGGTATCTTTCGTCAAATCATGGCCGCGTGTCTGGCGCATGAAAAGCCTTTAAAAATCGCTTTTTTAGGTCCAGAAGGTACCTATACACATTCGGCAGCAATAAAACATTTTGGTGATTTTATTGCAACTCAGCCCGTTTCAAGTATTGAAGAAGTATTTCGCGTGGTTGAAACAGGTAGTGCTGATTTTGGTGTTGTGCCTGTGGAGAATTCCAGTGCAGGTGTGATTAATCACACGCTGGATTTATTTATGGGTTCTTCTTTAATGATTAGTGGTGAAGTCGCTTTACGCATTCGGCATAATCTTTTAAGTAAATTAGATTCGCTGGATAAAGTCGAGCGAGTCTATGCGCATCAACAATCGCTATCGCAATGTAACCAATGGCTGGATAAAAATTTACCGCATGCAGAACGTATCGCGATGAACAGTAATGCCCAGGCTGTTTTGAAGGCGAAAGAAAAAAATGCCACATCGATCGGTGGCGTTTTAGCTTCTGAATTATATGACTTACCGATCTTGCGTTCGGATATAGAAGATATGCCCGATAATACAACACGGTTTGTTGTTATTGGAAAGCATCGCACTCCTGCCAGCGGTGAAGATAGAACCAGCTTACTGGTATTCGTTAAAAATAGAGCTGGTTCCCTGTTTGATTTATTAAAACCATTAGCCGATAGAAATATCAGCATGAGTAATATTGAGTCGCGACCATCGCGTCAGGGTGTGTGGGATTATGTTTTCTTTATTGATATTGATGGTCACCAGGATGATGAAGTTGTACAACATGCAATTGCTGAAATAGAAGCCGCGTCTGCTCGTGTAAAAGTACTTGGTTCTTTTCCAAAAGCTGTGCTTTAGTTGTGCAGGATTCCTTTCTTAAATTAGCCACTCAAGGTGTACAAAAACTAACGCCTTACCAACCCGGTAAACCGGTGGAAGAATTAGAACGTGAGCTAGGAATACAAAACTCGATTAAATTAGCATCGAATGAAAATCCACTAGGACCGAGTTCATTGGCGATAGAAGCCATTAATAAAAATGCGTCGACAATAAATTATTATCCAGACGGTGGTGGTTTTGCACTTAGTCATCAACTTGCAGAAAAACATCAGGTGGATGTTTCGTGTATTACTCTAGGTAATGGCTCGAATGATATTTTAGAACTGGTAACGCGCGCCTTTTTAACACCGCAACATTCTGCTGTTTTCTCACAGCATTCTTTTGCCGTTTACCCTATTGTTGTACAGGCTGTTGGAGCAAAAGCAAATGTTGCGCCAGCTTACCCTGAAGATCATGAAACCATGCCGTTGGGACATGATCCTGCAGCATTATTGTCGCAGGTTGATGAAACAACCCGTATTATTTTTATTGCGAATCCAAATAATCCAACAGGCACATGGCTAATGCCAGCAGAGCTAGAATCGCTTTTCAGTAAAATTTCTAGCGACATTATTATTGTTTTAGATTTGGCTTACACCGAATATATGGATGAAGAAATAAAACCACCGATTAAACAATGGTTAAAGCAATTCCCTAATTTAGTTGTAACGCAAACTTTTTCAAAAGTATACGCTCTGGCTGGTTTAAGAATTGGCTATTCAATTTCAAGCTCAGAAATTGCAGATGTACTGAATCGTGTGAGACAGCCTTTCAATACCAATAGCCTTGCGCAAGCAGCTGCGTTAGCATCATTAAGTGATAGTGAGCATGTGATAAAAAGCGTCAGTATGAATAATGCAGGTAAGACTTTTTTAGAAAAATCATTTGATGAAATGAGTTTGTCGTATTTGCCGACAATGGGAAATTTTATTTCTGTTAATGTGTCACAAGATGGCTTAGCGCTTTATCAAAAATTACTGGAAAAGGGTGTGATTGTAAGACCTGTTGCCAATTATGATATGCCGGAATATTTAAGAATCACGATTGGTACGCAGCAGCAGAATGAACGTTTTATCGATACATTAAAACAGTGTTTATAATAAACAAAGATATAATATATACGTGTCTTCATTAATTAACAATCTTTGTGTTATTGGTACCGGCCTGATTGGCGGGTCGTTGTGTCTTGCTTTAAAAGAAAAAGGTGCATGCAATAATATTATTGGTGCAGGTCGCAGTGAAGCGACTTTACAAAAAGCACAACAACTTAATATTATCGATCGCTACGAAACCGATATTAGTGAGGCGGTTAAAGATGCGGATCTTGTTTTTGTGTCAGTCCCACTAGGTGCGATGCCGACCGTTTTTGAAAAAATTAATAAAGGTTTGAAAGCTGCTGGTAACACAAAAGCAATTATTACCGACGCAGGTAGTTCGAAACAGCAAGTACAAAAAATAGCCGAAGACGTGTTTGCTGAAAATGCAAAGCGTTTTGTTGCAGGGCATCCTATTGCAGGCACTGAAAAAAATGGTCCAGAGGCGGCGTTTTCTGACCTTTATAAGAATCGGCGCGTTATTCTTACACCGACGAAAGATACAGATACTGATGCAATAAAAATAGTAACCGCATTATGGCAAGAGGCAGGTGCAGAAGTTGAAACCATGGATGCTGAACATCACGATAAAGTACTGGCAGCCACTAGCCACCTACCGCATATGCTGGCATTTGGTTTAGTGCATTGTCTTGAAAATATGGATGATATCGAAAACGTATTTCGTTTTGCAGCAGGTGGTTTTCGGGATGTAACAAGAATTGCTTCCAGTGACCCAACGATGTGGCGCGACATCTGTTTAAATAATCAACAACCCATACTCGAAATGATGAAGCGTTATCGAGACGAGCTTGATATGTTATATAATGCGCTTGAAGCGGGTGATGGCGAGAAACTAATGGCTGTTTTTAAACAGGCAAAAGTAACCCGCGATAAATTTACACACTAAATGATTAACCACAAATTGGGATAGGGATAGCAAATCCCAACCCCGTCATTGCGAGCCGTTTTTTTGCGTGGCAATCCTCTGAAAGTAAAGCTTCTATCAAATTGAGATTGCTTCGTTCCTTCACAATGACGGGAACTTTATTAGATACTTTTTTTAGATAACAATTTTTTAAATTTATATGAAATTCATAGCACAAGGCGGTTTAAACAAAACCAGCTTACAAGGTCAAATTCGCGTTCCAGGCGATAAATCCATTTCTCACCGTTCGATTATGTTTGGCTCACTGGCTGAGGGTGTGAGTAACATCAGTGGTTTTCTTGAAGGCGAAGATAGCTTAAATACGCTGCGTGCATTTCAGGCCATGGGCGTAAAAATTGAAGGCCCTGTTGATGGTCGTGTGACCATTCATGGTGTTGGTATGCATGGTCTAAAAAAACCAAAGCATACGATAGATGTTGGTAATTCAGGTACGTCGATGCGTCTGCTTGCAGGTTTATTAGCGGGGCAAAAATTTGATCTTGAATTAAATGGTGATGCGTCGCTATCTAAACGACCAATGAAACGTGTTACTGATCCATTAACAGAAATGGGTGCAAAAGTAGCAACAGCCGAAGGTGGAAAACCACCATTAAAAATTTCAGGTAATCAAACTTTAAACAGTTTTCATTATCAAATGCCAATGGCAAGTGCACAGGTTAAATCCTGTTGTTTACTCGCAGGCATGTACGCGCAGGGTAAAACCTGTGTCACCGAACCTGCGGTAACACGCGATCACACTGAACGTATGTTAAAAGCATTTGGTTGTGATGTTGAAGTAAAAGGTGATACGGCGTGCATTACCGGGCCAGCAAAATTAATCGCCAATGATATCAACGTACCAGCAGATATTTCTTCCGCTGCATTTTTTATGGTGGGCGCGAGTATCGCAAAAGGATCGGATATTGTTCTGCAGCATGTCGGTGTTAACCCAACACGAACAGGCATTATTGAAATTTTAGAATTGATGGGTGCGGACATTGGTTTAAGTAATGAACAGGAAGTGGGCGGTGAACCCGTCGCAGATATTCGCGTAAAAAGTGCGCAGCTAAAAGGCATTCATGTACCAGAACATTTAGTGCCGCTTGCGATTGATGAATTCCCCGTGCTATTTGTTGCTGCTGCCTGCGCGGAAGGTGAGACAGTAATAACAGGCGCAGAAGAACTACGCGTAAAAGAAAGTGATCGCATTCAGGTAATGGCAGATGGTTTGCAGGCCCTGGGTGTTAATGCTGTTGCAACGCCAGACGGTATGATTATTCAAGGTGGGGAAATAACCTCTGGCACAATTCATAGCCAGGATGACCACCGCATTGCAATGGCTTTTGCGATGGCATCATTGTGCGCCAGCGGTGATATTCACATTGAAGATTGCGATAATGTTAATACCTCTTTTCCAGGATTTGCACAATTGGCGACTGATTGTGGTTTGCTTATTCAATCTTTTGACGCCTAGAGGAATACTTCATGTCTGATTCTATTGTGCCGGTTATTTGTCTTGATGGCCCAAGCGGCGTAGGTAAGGGCACTGCCTGTTTAGCGGTGGCGAAACAGCTAGGCTGGCATATTCTTGATAGTGGTTCGTTGTATCGTATTACTGCGCTGCAAGTTGCTAGATCTTTTCCTGATAAGGAGGTTAGCTCTTTAAATGATAAACAACTAACTGATATTATAGATAATTTAAAAATATCCTATATCGAAAAAAATAATCAATTGACGATTCTTCTTGGTGATGAGGACATAAGCGAGGCCATTCGAGCCGAAAAAATTGGTGAAAAAGCCTCGCAAATTGCAGTGATTCCAGCAGTGCGAGCAGCCTTATTAGAGCGTCAGCGCGATTTTTCACAGCCGCCCGGACTGGTCGCCGATGGTCGTGATATGGGTACTGTTGTGTTCCCAGACTCGCCACTTAAGTTTTATTTAACTGCCACAGCCGAAGAAAGGGCGCAAAGACGCTATAAGCAGTTGAAAGACAAAGGAATAGATGTTAACCTCTCGTCCCTTGTAGACGATTTGCGGCAACGCGATGAGCGAGATATGAATCGGGACGCAGCACCACTGAAGCCTGCATCCGATGCGATCATCATTGATACAAGTTCACTCAGTGTAGAGCAGGTGACAAATGAAGTCATGCAACAAGTGAATCAGGTTTTGTAAACAATCTTAAATCTGAACAATGCTCTGCTAAAAATTAAACGCGATTTAATATTTTTTCTATGTCAGAACATAGGCAAAATGCTAAATCATTTTATTAACTAACCGTGTTCCATTTATCTATTCCTGATAAATAAGCACATTAAATCTAAATTATTATGTCTGAAAGTTTTGCTGAATTATTTGAAGAAAGCCTGAATCAAACCGATATGAATACAGGCGGTGTCGTTATTGGTACCGTTACTGATATATCTGATGGTTATGTAATCGTATCTGCTGGTTTGAAATCGGAAGGTGTTATTCCTGTTGCCCAATTTACCAATTTATCGGGTGAGTTAGAAGTTGCTGTTGGTGACGAAGTTGAAGTTGTTTTAGAAGCCGTTGAAGACGGTTTTGGTGAAACCCGTTTATCACGCGAAAAAGCAAAACGTGCTAAAGCCTGGATCACATTAGAAAAATCGTTTGAAGCCGAAGAAATTATTACCGGTATTATTACCGGTAAAGTTAAAGGTGGATTCACTGTCGAACTTGGTGATATTCGTGCCTTCCTTCCTGGTTCATTGGTTGATGTTCGTCCGGTTCGCGATACCGCTTACCTGGAAAACAAAGAGCTCGAATTTAAGGTTATTAAATTAGACCAGAAACGTAATAACGTTGTGGTTTCTCGTCGCGCTGTTGTTGAAAACGAGTACAGCGAAGAGCGTGAAGCATTGCTTAACAGCATTGAAGAAGGCAAGCCAATTAAAGGTGTGGTTAAAAATCTTACGGATTACGGCGCATTTCTTGATCTTGGTGGTATCGATGGTCTGTTACACATTACTGACATGGCATGGAAACGTGTTCGTCATCCTTCGGAAATTGTTGATGTGGGCTCTGAAATCGAAGTTATGGTGCTTAAATTTGATAAAGAGAAAACACGCGTGTCTCTAGGTCTAAAACAATTAGGCGAAGATCCATGGGCTGAAATTGCACGTCGTTACCCAGAAGGTTCACGTCTGTTTGGTAAAGTGAGCAACATCACAGATTATGGTTGTTTCGTTGAAATTGAAGACGGTGTAGAAGGTTTGGTTCACGTTTCTGAAATGGACTGGACAAATAAAAACGTTAACCCGGGTTCAATCGTTACTTTAGGTGAAGAGAAAGAAGTTGTTATTCTTGATATCGACGAAGAACGTCGTCGTATTTCTCTTGGTATGAAGCAGTGTCAGGCGAATCCATGGGATGAGTTCTTTGCGACACATAACAAGGGTGACAAAGTGGTTGGTACGATTAAATCAATTACCGACTTTGGCATTTTCGTTGGTCTTAATGGTGAGATTGATGGCCTGATTCACATGTCTGATATTTCATGGGACGAAACCGGTGAAGACGCGGTTCGTAACTTTAAGAAGGGTGATGAAATTGATGCGGTTGTTTTATCGATTGATGCTGAGCGTGAACGTATTTCACTTGGTATTAAACAGATGGAACAGGATCCTATTTCAACTTACATCGCTGAACATAAGAAAGGCGCTATTGTAAAAGGCGTTGTTTTATCGGTAGATGCTAAAGCGGCAATTATAGATCTAGGTGAGGGCGTTGAAGGTACATTACGCGCATCTGAACTGTCTCGTGATCGCGTTGAAGATGCAAGCACAGTCCTTAAAGTAGGTGAAGAAGTTGAAGCTAAATTGATTGGTATAGATCGTAAAAATCGCGGTATTGCCTTATCAATTAAAGCCAAAGACTACGATGATGAATCTGAAGCATTGAAAGACTTCTCCGATACTCAGGAAGCAGCAGGCGCAGCACCAACATTAGGTGACTTGATGAAGGAACAAATGAAGTCGAATGATTGAGCTTGGAGTGATTAAATTTAACAGCTGAATTTAA
>CAZCOZ010000013.1:0-10408 GCA_964500555.1 uncultured Thiotrichaceae bacterium
TTCTGGTCATCGTTATTCTTCAACCGAATGCCACGGCGACCATTAGCAGGTAATTTTTTCGAAGGTGATTTTTTTACCGATGTTTTTTCAGTAACTGATTTATTCGTTGCTGACTTCTTCGTCACAACTTTTTTTACTGCCGTTTTTTTCTTGGGCGCGGCTTTTTTAGTCGTGGCTTTTTTAGTCGCAGCCTTCTTCGTTACTGTTGATCTTTTTACTTTCGGCTCGGCTTTCACTGCTGGTGCTGTTGCGGATGTTGGTGCGGATGTCGCTGGCGTTACCGGTGGTGTCGATGACGGTGGCGTAGACGGCGTAGGAGACGGATCCGATGGCGGCATAAAATCATCATCAGAGCTAGAGAATTTAGCCATGATCATTCCATACACCATTTTCAGTATATTAATGACCATTTGACCAATGACAACGATCCAACCTACTACCGCAACAACGAAGCTATAAATACGCATCCAGAGAGGTACTTTATACTCATCAACAGAATCAAGTTCTGCGACGGCATCTTCACCTTCTATTTCAGCAAACTTTTGACTGAGTACACGCTCACATGATTCGTTCGTTTCGTAATAGAAATTTTCACGACAACTGATACAACCCAATGGAATGATGAGTACCGCACCAATAGTCCCTACCGCTGCACCCCACAAAAGACTAATCGCCATACCATTGAAAATAGGGTCGCTTAAAATCGCAAACGCGCCTGCCATCAATGTCAATGAAGTAATAAAAATGGGTCGCATACGAATTTCTGCACCATTAACAGCTGCCTCTTTTACGGGTATGCCTTTCGAGACTTCAATCTTAACAAATTCGACTATCAGGATAGATTGCCGCACAATAATACCGCCCAGTGCAATCATCCCGATCATTGATGTCGCAGTAAATTCAGCACCGTGGAACCAGTGACCTGAAGCAATACCTATCATGGTGACAGGAATGGGTGACATGATTAAACCGGCTAAAGCAAAATCACGGAATTCCCAAACGATTAAACCGTAAATTAAAATCATCGCAGCCATGAAAGCCAGCCCCATATCGCGGAAGGTTTCAAAAGTCACTGTCCACTCACCCGTCCACTCAAAACCAGACTGCGCATCGCTATCGGGTGGCCCAATCAAATTCATTGGCATGCCTTCCATAACGACACCATCAGGCGTAGTGTAATTATCGGTAAATTCTTCTACATTAAACATGCCATAGATAGGCGCGCCTAAGCGACCTTCCATTTCACCAACCACAAATTCCACATCACGCAGATCTTTGTGCCAAATTATCGGTTCATTTTCTTCAAGTACAAAACGACCTAACTCACCTAATGGTGCAGTGCTACCGTCTGCAGCCATCAACGGAAGATTACTCAACTGGTTAACTTGTGAGCGTGTTGCCATCGGTACTTGTATAACAATAAAAGTTGGCTCAATAACGGACGCAAGTTTCACGTCACCCAATTTATAACCACCCATCGCCATCGCTAAAGTGCCGTTGATACTATCGATGGTAATACCACGACGTACGGCTTTTTCGTTATTTACCTCAAATCGCCAGCGCTGAGAAGGTTCCGCCATGTAGTTATCGACATCAACCACACCAACTGCTTTTTCAAAAAATTCTGTCATCTTGCCCGCGACTTCGCGACGAGTTTCAGCATCTGGTCCGTAAATTTCTGCAACCACGGTTTGTAATACAGGCGGACCTGGTGGCATTTCAACGATGGCAATGCGTGCACCTGCGGCTTTTGCTATCGGTGTTAGTAATGCACGCGCTTCTTCTGCAATCTGATGACTACTCTTTTCTCGATCATCCTTATCCAGCAATTGAACCAGTAAGTCCCCTTGCCACGGCTTCTGTCTTAAATAGTAGTGCCTTACCATGCCATTGAAATTAAACGGCTGCGCAGTACCAGCATACGATTGCACGGCAGTGACTTCGGGTATTTGATTAACAGCAGTTGCCAGCTCATGCGCAACATTCGCCGTCAAAGGCATTGCCGTGCCTTCTGGCATATTAATGATGACACTAAACTCAGGCTTGTTATCAAATGGCAACATTTTTACGGCGACCCATTGTGTGGGGTAAAACAATAAAACAGACAATGCCGTCGCAACAATAATGCTAACCAAAAAGATGATTCCCATCTTGCGACTATTAACTAGCGGCATGATCAGTGGGCGATATAGTTTTGCTATGATTCTTCGTGTTTTTTGTTCGCGTTTTTCAGCCTTTTTTAACGCTTCCAATTTAGGACGAACTCGAACCGCAAACCAAGGCGTAAAGACAAAAGCAGCAATCAGTGAAAAGAACATCGCTGACGCACCCATAACAGGTATCGGACGCATATAAGGTCCCATCAAACCACTTACCCAACCCATCGGAAGCAAAGCTGCAATAATAGTAAAGGTCGCCAAAATAGTTGGATTACCTACTTCACGTACTGCATCAACCGCATCATCCAATGTGGTGCGGCCTTTAATTAACCAATGTCGGAAAATATTTTCCACCACCACGGTGGCATCATCAACGAGAATACCAATGGCGAAAATCAATGCGAACATACTCACGCGATCGATCGTATAACCGATCATCCATGCCCACCAGATAGTAATCAAAATAACGATTGGAATAACGGTCACTACAACAAATGCAGCGCGAAAACCCAGACCAATTACACATAAGATAGCCACTGCAGCGGTTGCTTCAAACATGGCTATGAGTAATTCATTTACTTTATCATTCGCTGATTTTCCATAGTCACGCGTAATTTCCACGTGCACGTTATCAGGGATAATACTGCCTTTTAATTCTTCTACTTTCTCCAGAATAGCTTTAGATACCGTAACACCATTCGCCCCTTTCTTTTTTGCAATCGCAACTGTTATTGCTGGCTCACCATTCGGACGCTCTATACCTTCATAAGCAGGCCCTGCATAATAAGACGAAATATTCTTTGTTTCTTCTGGACCGTGGAATACTTTTGCAACATCACGCATGAAAACTGGTGAACCATTATTCATACCAATAATCAATCTTTCTATGTCAGATGCTGAACGTAAGAACGAACCTGAGTAAACGGTAAACGAGGTACTACCTGCTTCAACCGCGCCCACATTTCTCTGCGAATTCGCCGTTCGAATAGCAGACGCAACTTGCTGCAAACTCAAACCATAACCTGCCAGCCGCTCAGGATGCACTTCCACACGAATCTGATCAGCACGACCTGCTACAACAAAACCTTTACCCGTATTGGCGACTGTACCCAACTCCTGTAAAATATCATTACCCAAAGTTCGTAGCGCGCTATCATCGACTTCTTTCGACCACAGCGTGACCGCAACGGTTGGCACATCATCAATCGCTACGGGTTTAACAAGAGGCGGCAATACATCGGGCGGCATCAAGTTCAGATTCGAGTTAATTTTATCGTTCACCTTCACGATGGATTCGCCAAGATCTTCACCCACATAAAATTGAACGGTGATAATCACCTCACCACGTTGCGTCGCTGAAAACACATGGCGTACACCTGGAATCTCATCCATCAATCTTTCTAAAGGCTCGGTAACCAGACTGGCTACCTGTTTTGCAGACGTACCCGGATAAGCCACAAAAATATCAATCATCGGGACAGATATTTGTGGATCTTCCTGTCTTGGGGTGAAAATCAGACCCATTACACCGATCAACAATGTTGCAATTAACAACATCGGCGTAACCGGAGAATTGATAAAGGCTTTTGCTATTCGACCGGCTAAACCAAGATCCTTATCACTCAATGAAATTGATTCATTATTAGACCCATTACCTGAGTCACCATTTTTATTTTGGTCTTTATCAAATTCGTCAGTCATTTTCTAGCAATCGCTCTTTCTACGGTTTCTAATTTATACGTTCTCAGATATGCGTATTTCTGGTATACGTTTTTTTGATTCCTTACATTCCTGAGTCCTGAACAGGCTTATCTTCTACTGCCTGCCTTCAACATAATTCGTTCACCTGCTTTAACACCGGATAAAACAATAACGTTCTTACCATCAATCTCTGCACCAATACGAATCAAACGCATTCTTGGCACATTGTTTTCATCAAGGACCATCACGGAAGGCAAACTGCCACGTTTATTAATCGCTGCTTTAGGGATGACGGGTAACGCCTGTGTCGGCGAATTCACATCAGGAATCATCACTTCCGCATACATACCCGGACCACCCGGCACACCTTCCGGCAAATCAAATTTAACGGTGACAGTATGTTGCTGACTATTAGCAACAGGGGAAATCTGTGCCACGCGAGCTTTAACTTCTGTGTTCCCCACATCTAGTCGAGCAGGAACGATCATGCCCTTTTTCAAACCCGGCATTAAGCGTGCGGGTACTTCAACCTGAAGACGCAGAAATTTTGCATAAGAAAAAACCAGCATCGGCTGGCCTGGTTGCACCGTATCACCCACTTCCACCATTTTTTTCATAATGATGCCATCAAATGGCGCGACTGCTTTAGCATCACGCAGCTTTGCGTTGATTGCGCGCAAACCGGATTCAGCCTCAGTAATGCGAGACCTTGCGGCAGAAACACGTGTACCCTGCGTCACTAAATCGGCATGTCGCTCGATACTTTTATTGCCACTACCACCCGGCATATTTTCGCCATTGAAAAAACCGTCAAACATGGATGGCATTCCCATTCCCGCCATCGGACGCGGATTATCAACACGCGGATTCCATAGCTCGCGGTTATATTGAACCTGTGCGTTTTGCATCTCGTTTTGAGCGGCTCTTAACTGAGCCTGTGCTGCTGATTTTTTTGCCAGTAAGTTATCGTCATTGATTTTGACTAACTCGGTATTTGCCGTGAACTCATCACCTGCTTCCCCGGCGATACTGATAATACGCCCCGGAATCTGAGCCGCAAATGTCACTTCTTTCAGCGGGATAACACTACCACCCAACACCACTGAACCTCCATGAGACGCAACACCAACGGTAACGATGTTGTCCGCTTCAACTTGCCCACCACTGAATTCATCTGCCTGTACTGGCAATAACCCGCCCGCGAAAAGCACTAGCGAAAGTGTTAGGGGAAGTTTTATGTAACTAGATCGGGGTTGACTACCCGAAGTTTGATTTCTTTGGGTTTGACGACTTGTGGTCTGACAACCTGGTGTCTGACGACATCTGGAACCGCATCTAGTTTGCCTGGATTTAACTCGACTATACGTTGACATGCTCAAAGCTACCTTCATGTTCTTTTATACCGATTGATTAAGTAACACGTATCACTAAAGTGGGAGATACGCGCGGACATTAGAGAGTGCACCGTAACAAGATGAATTGCAAGACGTTTCGCGCACAAACCACTATGACATGCACACAAAACAAGACCGTATCAAAGACGTGAAGAAGAAAAACCCCTATCCATAAAGATATATTTAAGCCATTCCTTGCCAACGTAGACTAAAGTCTATAATTTTAAATTTGAACATCACATCCTCAATATTTTGACACCCCAGTCAACAATTCCCAAAAATCACCACTCCTGAATTGTACCCTTAAATTATTGCCCTTAATTATTACCCCAGGAGAATGACAGCACTTTTTCAATATGCTTACTTTTGCTTAAAACCATCAACAAACGATCTAGCCCCAAAGCCACACCAGCGCACTCGGGCAAACCCTGTTTCAATGCTGCAATAAACTTCTCATCAATTTTTAATGCTGCTTTTCCCGCATCAACTCGTTGTTTATTTTCGAACTGGAATCGTGCCATTTGTTCATCGGCGTCTGTCAGCTCATAAAAACCATTAGCCAATTCTGTTTCACCAAAAAATAATTCAAAGCGTTTTGCCACGGGTATTTGTTGCGGATTAAGTGCAATTTTTGCCAATGCGCATTGCGCGGCAGGATAGTCATAAATAAAACTGAAACCGTCTTTTTTAAAACTCGGCAAAACCATTTGTGTTAACAACCAGTCCAACCAGTCATTCAATTCACCATCATCAATTCCCAGCCCTTGTGGTATGGAAATGTTATTTTTTATCGCGACCTGATAACATTCGTCAGCTGTGGTTTGGTGTGGGTTAATTTCAGTAACTTGCTCGAACGCCTGCTGATAACTCAGTCGTTGAAAGCTCAGAACATCTGCTCTGGTTTTTGATGCGCCTACCTTCGATGACGTATTCATTGATGACAAGCTAAAAATTATCTTAATCAATAACTCTAGCTCATCCATTAACAACACATCATCGTAACCTGGCTGATACCATTCCAAAAGAGTAAATTCAGGGTTATGATTTTCACCTAATTCATCGTCTCGAAATGCTTTACATACTTGATATATAGGTTTTTTGACACTGACAAGCAACCGCTTCATGGCGTATTCTGGTGAGGTATTTAAGTAACAAACCTGTTCACGAAAACGCGATTGCAAACTATCAAGATGCGGATCCGTGGTTGCGCTAAATGACAGTAAAGGCGTCTCAACTTCGAGTACATTTCGCGCATCAAAAAAAGCCCTGATGTTTTTTAACATCAGAGCTCTTTCTAATAATATCTTTTGACTGGTTTGCGTCTTCCAGTCTTCCAATGTTGAATCTTGCATTCGCTAAATAATACTCAAACTTAAAACAGCTATCTTTAATAACAAAAAATTTAGGCGCGTGACACATAATCTCCCGTTCGGGTATCAATTTTTAATATGTCGCCTTCATCAATAAACAACGGCACTTTCACTTCTGTTCCTGTTTCTAAAGTCGCAGGCTTAGTCGCGCCCTGTGCAGTATCGCCCTTTAACCCTGGATCTGTCTGTGCAACAGCAAGCTCAACAAAATTAGGTGCCGCGATTGACAGGGGAGAACCATTCCACAATGTCATCACACAAACTTCCTGCCCTTTAATCCACTTAACCGCATCACCAACTGCAATTTCGTCAGCGGCATGTTGCTCAAAACTTGTTGGCTCCATAAAGTGCCAATACTCACCATCTGAATACAGGTATTCAACATTCATTTCGTCAACATCTGCCGCTTCAACTGATTCTGTAGACTTAAAAGTACGCTCCAGCATGCGTCCAGTACGCAAATTTTTGGCCTTTATTTTATTAAACGCCTGGCCTTTACCTGGCTTCACCACCTTATTTTCCGTTATTGAACACGGGTCATTATCGAGAATTATTTTCAAGCCATTTTTAAACTGGTTAGTACTGTATGTTGCCATGGTAAACTCTTGCCCTTCTGTAATCTGTATGGTTGCAGCGATGTGATCGCGGTTATGCCCCGATGACGACACCCCGATAAAGTCGCGTAATATTACCCTGAATCAGCATTAACTTAAATCACCATGCCTTCATCTGCCAAAATAATTTCAGCTTTAACTAAATCGCATGTTGGTAAATCACACGTCGGTAAATCGCACGCTGACGATAACGCATGGAAGAAGGAACTGGCAAACGCGACCACCTCCGTTTTCAATTTACTCAAACGACTACAACTAGGCGACTACATACAACAAATTGATTGCGAACCTGATTTCTCTTGCCTGGTTACTGATAGTTACCTGAAGAAAATTGAAGTTGGTAATATCAATGACCCCCTCCTTCTACAAGTGCTTCCGCAAAAAAAAGAAATGAATGAACAGTATCAACAGTCAGGGTTAACGGATCCCGTTGCTGATTTGGATGCCATGACTTCGCCGGGCTTATTACACAAATATCATGGTCGCGCTTTGCTTATTAGCACGGGCGCCTGTGCGATTCATTGTCGCTATTGTTTTCGTCGACATTACCCTTATCAACAATCTTCCTGTGCCAGTAACGTACTTGATCAAACAATCCTTTATTTACAACAACACACTGAAATTGAAGAAATTATTTTAAGCGGTGGCGACCCACTGGTTCTTGATAACGACAAATTAAACCGTCTTATCACAACGCTGGAATCCGTTTCACATATACACACCTTGCGTATTCATACGCGCTTACCCGTTGTTTTGAGTAAGCGTATTAACACAGGTTTACTGCACCTTTTACAAAATACTCGCTTTCATGTGGTCATGGTTATTCACACCAACCACGCCAATGAACTAGGTTCTGAAGAACAGGAAAAACTGCTTCTATTAAATAATATTGGCGTTATTTTACTGAACCAGAGTGTTTTATTAAAAGGCATAAACGATAATGCAGATGCGTTGGTCGCCCTCAGCAAACGTTTATTTACCTGCCAGACGCTACCCTATTATTTACATTTACTCGACCCCGTTAAAGGTGCAATGCACTTCGACATTGATAAACCAACAGCCCTCAAATTAAGAAGTGAAATAGAGCAACGCCTCGCGGGTTATCTTGTGCCCAAATTAGTACAGGAAATTGCAGGAAAAACGGCAAAAACGGCAATTTTTCATATCTAAGCTACAATTAGCATTATATATAACATAATTAAAAATAATACTCCAAGCTATTGTTTTATATAAAAATAGCAAGTTAAGGGATATCGGACAGCAGTTAACTCATGAAATTAAATATACCCAAACAAAGTGCCGCCACAGCAGAATCGGTGCCCAACCAGCCGAAAAAACTTAAAAAAACGTTAGCCGCGTTGCCCAATACAAATATGGGCGAACTAACCAAACAGACGTTTCATATACTTCGTGACTTAAATCGTCAAACAATGCCTGCCAAACAACGTTTGGAAAATTTAGAATTACTACGCGGTCACACTCGCATTATTTTCAACAACCTTAAAAAATATTTCGTTAATCGCACCTTGCCACTACCCGATAAGAGCCAGAAAATTGTTAACTTAAATCAATCGATTCTGCAGGAACTCATTCATGGCTATGAAATTATTGCATTTGAAGCGGCCAATGTTCCTGGCACCAAAGTTGATGATAAAACATTAAGCATAGCAATATGCCGCGCCATCAATTACTTATCTGAAATGCTGCTACGTTCGTGTGAAGTCTACGCAATTTGCCCCAAAAATCTCTGGCTAGATGCGCACCAACTTTACATTTTTGCTGCAAGCAAAAAACTAATTGATCTTTCTATTGTCGATAACGAAACGGAAGAAAGAAAAAACCAGACGATTGCAAATTGTTATAAACAAATATTACTCTTCACTCTTGCGCGCCCTATTACATTAAGACAGCGTGACAGTGAGCGCGTGTACAACGAATTGTTTGAATGGGCAAAATATTCGAGCATTCTACAAGAAGCATCCGAAGATAAAGTTGACCAGCTTTTCTGCGTCCACACTGAACATGATTCACCGCCTGATTATTTAGAAAAATCAGACCTTAATGACAATACCAGTATCCTGATATTAGATGCGAGTAAACTTGTTTCGTATATAAAAGATTTAACAACCGAGCAAAGTAAACAAAAGCAAAAACTTGCGACCGGCGATGACATCCCGCTAGAAACACTGCAAAGCCTGGTGAATTCATGGGGCATTAGCGCCAAACGTCGATTTTCACGCGCAGATCGTCAGGGCCGTATTAACGTTGCCATTGGTTTAGCAAAGTCCTCCAAAGCTATTCGTAATTCACTAACATCTCAGAATACCTTTGCCACAAAATCAGGTTTCGTACGCACATCGCCAATTACAACAAATCCCAATTTCACTTTAGAAGATATAAATGACAATAATGCCCTTCAGGGCTACATAACCCAGAATCAAATTGGCAGTCAAAGTGATAACTCATGGGATTTGGTGGGAAAAGGAGTTGCCCTCACCGAAAATTACGAAACTGCGGAACTAACCAATAACGAAAAATTAGACACTTCTAAAAAAGACACTGATACACATTGGCTAATTGTTAATGTGAGTGCTGGTGGTTATTGCCTGCGATGGAATTCAGATGAAACATCCAAAGCACAAATTGGTGAATTAATTTCATTACAGGAATTTGACAATAAAAATAATTTTGAATGGTATATCGGCACAATACGCTGGATGCAATTTACTCAGGACAACGGTCTGGAAATAGGTGTTCAGGTTTTATCCCCCAAAGTAATCACCGCAACAGCGCAACGCATTAGTCGCCCACATGAAACACCTTTTGAATGTTTGATGTTGCCCGGTATTAAAGCGTTGAATCAACTACCCAGCACAATATTACCTTCTCATGCTTTCAAAACAAATGATAAACTTGTGGTGCAATTACCAAATAAAAAATTAAACATCACATTACAGGAGACAAAAGAACATACGGGTTCTTTTACTCAATTCACTTACAAAAATACAGCTGAAGATCAGCGCGTTAAAAAACAGGCGAAAAAGAAAGAAGCGACTAAAAACAAAGATGACTTTGACGAACTCTGGTCATCATTATAAAAACCTATTTAAAAACCTGTCGTAAAAAATATCTATAAAAATCACAATAACAAATAATTATAATAATATTAA
>CAZCOZ010000013.1:10508-15181 GCA_964500555.1 uncultured Thiotrichaceae bacterium
TGTCGTAAAAAATATCTATAAAAATCACAATAACAAATAATTATAATAATATTAAAAACTTTCGGGCATTTCTAAGTGGCAGATAAAATAATTAACTTAATCGTTATCGACGACTCCTTTGATTCTGAAGAAAAGATCGTTAGCACATTAAGAACAAAGGGATATACGGCGAGATCCATTCGGGTTGAAGATGAAAAAGATCTTACCGAAGCATTAGCAGAGCGATCCGCCGACCTTATTATTTATTTTGAGGATACAACCTCTCTTTCACTTAAGCACACATGTGATATTTTAAAGAAAGACAGGAAAACCGAACACTGCCGTGTCATCTGCGTTAACAAATCCGAACAACCCGATATCGTTTCCTCTATTCAAAACGGCGCAGTAGATGCTGTCAATCTATTGAATACCGAACACTTAATTTTAATTATTACTCGCGAACACCAATCTGCTATTAATGCAAAAAATGCGATAGAAACGCAAAGAGCATTTGAGGCTTCTGAAAAACGCTGCACGACTTTAATTGATAGCTCACGCGATGCCATCACCTATATACATGAAGGCATGCATGTTTATTCCAACCAGTCATATCTTGAATTACTTGATCTTGAAGTTTCCGACGAACTGGAAGGCATGCCCATACTTGATATTGTCGCCGAAAAGAAACGCGATGACTTTAAAATTTTTCTCCGCGACTATACAAAAAGCAAAAACAATCTGGAAACACTAGAGACTATACTGCGTAAACCCGATGGCGAAGATTTTAATGGTGAAATGGAATTTTCTCACGCACATTTTGATGGCGAACCTTGCATACAAATTATTATTCGAAAAGAAGAGGTGAATCTTGAGGAGCAACTAAAACTACTTAGCCAGAAAGACCAGTTAACGGGTTTATTCAACCGACAGTATTGCATAAATAATTTAGAAACCATCATCGCCAACTGTGAGAAGGGTAAATGTGAAGCCGCTTTATTAGAAATTCACATCGATAACTTTGAAAGCATAAAAGATTCTGTTGGCGTGGTTGGTTCAGATCAATACATTGCTGAAGCGGCTAAGGCATTAAATAGCGTTATTCGTGATGGCGATATTCTATCTCGTTATACGCATAAAAGTTTTACTGTAATAAGTACAAAACAAGATGCGGCTTCAACAAAAAATTACGCTAAAAAGTTACAAAAAACAATTTTCTCTTTATCCACAACTATTTCCGAGAAAAACATTAGCACTACCTGCAGCATTGGTATTGCTCTTATCGACAAACACTCACCTGAGTACAACGATATCCTGGCGCGTTCGGAAAAGGCCGTAGAAACTGCCATAGCAAACGGCAAAAATCAGCTATTCACTTACATTCCTGAAAAAGGTGAACTTACTCGACATGAAGTTGATTCAAAAATAAAAGTACAGTTGACGGATGCACTTAAAAACGACAATTTCATCATACATTACCAACCCATTGTCAGCTTGCATGGCGACACGGGAGAGCGTTATGAAGTTCTGGTTCGATTAAGAAATACTGAGACCAATCAACTTATTATGCCCATGGATTTTTTACCTGCCGCAGAACGTATTGGTATGGCCATCGCTATCGATCGTTGGGTGCTCTACCATACTATTAAACAATATACCGCCAGAGCGAAAGAAGGTAAAAGCACGCAATTTTTTATTAAACTATCCCCCTCCTCTCTTACAGATGAGACATTAATGGACTGGTTAAGTTATCAAATAAAAGAAAAACAAATTCCTGAGCACACTTTAAATTTCGAAATTAAAGAAGCCGATGCAGCCACGAACCTGGCGAGTGCCAAAAATCTGTCTCACCAGTTAAATAAAGTTGGCTGTGGATTCATTCTTGATGATTTTGGTTCAGGCACAAACCCATTCCAGCTACTTGAACATATTCATACTGACTATATTCGAATCGATAGTAATTTTATGAAAGAGCTAAACGATAATCCGCAAAATCAGGAAACAATAAAGAAAATTGCAGAACAGGCTGCTGATCGAGGAAAATTAACTATTGCTCAACAGGTACCTGATGCGGGCAGTCTGTCTATTTTATGGGGAATGGGCTTCAACTTTATTCAAGGCTACTTCCTACAGGAACCAACAGAAACCATGGAATATGATTTCACCGAAATGACCGGCTAAATCTACACCCACCAACTATAAATGCTGCTTTAGCGAGATCGTAAAGCCGCTATTCGTTCCTCTAATGGCGGGTGACTTAAAAACAATTTTTTGAGTCCGTCGGCAGCACCACCACTAATTCCAAATGCAGCCATTTTTTCCGACAATCGCGAAGGTTGATGAATAGCCTGCAAACGCTGTAATGCTGCAACCATTTTTTCACTGCCCGCAAGTTTAGCAGCGCCGGCAAATGAGTCAATTTTCAAGATGAAAATTATTTCACCACACTATTCCACTACAAGTTTATCAACCACTCGATATCCCTGAGACAATTTCAATCCACGTCGTCCACGTTCGGCAATATAACCCTCAAGCTCGGACGCTTTCATAGTTTTGTATTTTTTACCTGAATGTACTATCAACTTAGATGATGCTGGTATGACTGTCATTGCAGTCACAAATTCATCGCCTGCTTTTAATAATTTCGATGGTATATTAATTATTTTATTACCCTTACCTTTTGCCATCTGTGGTAATTGCTCAACAGGCGTTAACAGCATATGCCCTTCCGAACTAACCGCTGCAATTTGATCAGTTTCCACATCGGTAATTTTAACTGGCGGCAAAGCTAACGCTTGTTTACCAACATTTAAAATTGCCTTACCTTTTTTCGCATTCGCCTGCATATCCCCTAAACGCACGACAAAACCATAACCAAAATTGCTTGCCAACAAATACAAGTCATCCGGTTTCCCTATCGCAACACCAATGAAATGCGCACCCGGTGTCGGCGTAAAATAACTTGTTAGTGGATCACCCTGACCTCTTGCTGACGGCAGTTTGTGCGCCGGCAAGGTATAAGCGCGACCACTCGAATCCAGAAATACGGCTGATTGATTACTCTTGCCTTGAGCCAATGCTTTATATTCATCGCCCGCTTTATAATTTAATTTTTCACCATCAATTTCATGGCCTTTTGCTGAACGCACCCAACCTTTACTCGACAACACAATGGTAACCGGTTCGCTAGAAATCAACGCAGTTACATCTATCGCCTGTGCAGCCGAACGCTCAACAATCGGTGAACGTCGTTCATCACCGTACTTTTCAGCATCCGCAATAATTTCTTTTCGGATCATGGTTTTTAAACGTGCAGCTGAACCCAGTACTTTTTCTAACTGCTCGCGTTCCGCTGCAAGCTCTTCCTGTTCACCCCGAATTTTCATTTCTTCGAGCTTGGCCAGGTGACGTAATTTCAAATCTAAAATCGCTTCTGCCTGGGTATCAGAAATTTTAAAACGCGCTATTAATGCTGGCTTCGGTTTATCGTTTTCACGAATAATAGCAATGACTTCATCAATATTTAGAAACGCAATCAACAATGCATCCAGAATATGCAGACGCTTATTTACTTTATCCAGACGCCATTGCAAGCGACGACGCACCGTAGTCGTTCTGAACTTCAGCCATTCACTCAATAACGCACGTAGGTTTTTCACCTTTGGCAGACCATCAATACCAATCATATTCATATTGACGCGATAGCTACGTTCAAGATCAGTGGTCGCAAATAAATGCGCCATTAACTCTTCAACATTAACGCGATTTGAGCGTGGCATAATCACCAGGCGAGTTGGATTTTCATGATCGGATTCATCACGCAGGTCTTCAACCATCGGTAATTTTTTCGCAATCATTTGCGCTGCAATTTGTTCTAAAATTTTATTACCAGAAACCTGATACGGTAATGCCGTTACAATTACCACGCCATCTTCCAGTTCATAACATGCACGTTGACGAATACCACCTCTACCGGTGTTGTACATTTCTAGAATATCGGCTTTGGGCGTAATAATTTCAGCTTCTGTAGGAAAGTCTGGCCCCTGAATATGTTCGCAAAGTTCTGCCACTGTAGACTTAGGGCTTTCTAGTAAGCGTATACAGGCACTGGCCACCTCTTTTAAATTGTGCGGCAAAATATCCGTCGCCATACCAACAGCTATACCCGTGCCACCGTTTAATAAAACATTTGGCAACCTGGAAGGAAGCGCTTCTGGCTCATCAAGCGAACCATCAAAGTTGGGTTTCCAGTCGACTGTACCCTGCCCTAATTCTTTTAACAAAACCTCAGAATACGGTGTCAGGCGCGATTCGGTATAACGCATTGCAGCAAATGATTTTGGATCATCTGACGAACCCCAGTTACCTTGCCCATCAACCAGTGGATAGCGGTAAGAAAAAGGTTGCGCCATTAATACCATCGCTTCATAACACGCACTGTCACCATGCGGATGAAACTTACCTAATACATCGCCAACGGTACGAGCGGATTTTTTATGTTTTGACCCAGCATTCAAACCCAATTCCGACATTGCATAAACAATGCGACGCTGCACGGGTTTCAAACCATCACCAATAAAGGGCAAGGCACGATCCAGAATAACGTACATGGAATAATCTAAATACGCTCGTTCGGTAAACTCAGATAACGGGAGTTTTTCGATATCTTCGAATTCTAGTTCTGATTGTGAACTCAT
>CAZCOZ010000013.1:15281-28474 GCA_964500555.1 uncultured Thiotrichaceae bacterium
AAATCTTTTAAATCGGACGAACCCGGTTCAACACCAATTGCGACAGAAATATCGTGCACTTCCTGCGAAGCCAATACTTGATCCGGCTCAACTTCCCAGGTATTCAATATTTTTCCACGCAATGGCATGATGGCCTGAAATTCTCGATCTCTTGCCTGCTTTGCACTACCGCCCGCAGAGTCCCCTTCAACCAGAAATATTTCAGAACGATCTGGATCCTGTGATGAACAATCCGCCAACTTGCCAGGCAAAGCAGGACCCGAAGTGACTTTTTTGCGGATAATTTTTTTACCTGCACGTAAGCGTTTTTGTGCATTTTCAATCGCCATCATAGCGATTGATTCGCCCGCATCGGTATGATGGTTCAGCCATAAACTGAATGCATCTTTTACCACACCAGAAACAAATGCAGCGCATTCACGCGAAGACAGGCGCTCTTTGGTTTGACCCGAAAATTGTGCATCGGTAAGTTTTACCGATAAAACAAAACAGACTCTATCCCAGACGTCCTCAGGGCTTAATTTAACACCGCGCGGCAATAAGCTACGTATCTCGCAAAATTCACGTAAAGCTTCTGTTAAACCCGTACGCAAGCCGTTAACATGTGTTCCACCCTGTGCGGTAGGAATTAAGTTGACGTAGGATTCCGTTGTTAATTCACCGGCATCAATTTGCCAGGTTAACGCCCAGTCAACGGTTTCAGTTGATGACGATAAGCTACCAATAAACGGTTCTTCAGGCACACATGTTTTTTCAAATAAACTTTCGCCTAAATAATCAGCAAGTCCACCTTCATAACACCAACTTTGCTTCTCACCCGTCTTTTCTTCGGTAAAAGAAACATTCAAACCTGAACACAAAACCGCTTTGGCACGTAACACATGTTTTAAACGTGGAATAGAAAATGTTGCCGAATCAAAATATTTCGCTTCTGGCCAAAAATGAATTTTTGTACCGGTATTACGTTTGCCAACGGTACCCGTTTTTTTCAATTTTTTGGTTCTGGCTCCATGTTTAAATTCCATCTCAAAAACAGTGCTGTCACGACGTACTTCAACTTCAACTTTTGACGATAGAGCATTAACCACAGAAACACCGACACCATGTAGGCCGCCAGAAAATTGATAGTTGTCATTGGAGAATTTACCACCAGCGTGCAAGCGTGTGAGAATCACCTCAATTCCAGGAATACCCTCTTCAGGATGAATGTCGATGGGCATACCACGACCATCATCGGTCACACTTATGGAACCGTCTTTATACAGTACGACTTCAATATTGCTGGCGTGACCTGCCATCGCTTCATCGACACTGTTATCAATGACTTCCTGCGCTAAATGATTGGGTCGGGTGGTATCGGTGTACATGCCCGGTCGTTTTTGAACCGGCTCAAGCCCCGTTAATACCTCGATGGACGAGGCATCGTATTTACTCATCTAGTTGTGCTCTTGAATTTTTATAATTATAAGAAATAGTACCGCTACTTTACCACCTGATCACACCTAATCAAACCCGCGAGTTAATCTAGCTTTCTAGTAATCCAGTTTTCTAAAATAAAAGATACATTAGCTGAGCATTGCACGATAAACTTCTGAAATGTCTTCCACCAATAGTCTTGATGCCTGCAACCCCGCTTTTAATGCAACGGTATCCGCTTCTGCTGGCAGCGGAAAAACCTGGTTATTAATTACCCGCATTGTACGTTTATTAATTGACGGCGCTGAACCCGGCAACATTATCGCCCTGACCTTCACCCGAAAAGCGGCTGGTGAAATGCAGATCCGGCTAAACCAACGCCTGTTTGAAATGGCAACCGCTGATGATAAAACGCTAGAAGCGATACTCGAATTAATTGGCTGTGATATTAATCAAACCACAAAAACGGTTGCTGCCGGTTTATACGAACAATTAATGCATAGTCTTTACCCTATTCGGATTCAAACGTTTCACTCTTTTTGTCAGGATATTCTCGCGCGCTTCCCACTGGAAGCAGATATTCCACCGGGTTTTGATTTACTGGAAGACACCAGTTTGCTGGAACAACAGGCATGGCAAGCTTTGTTTAGTGAAGCGAATTTAAATATAAACCCAAACGCAACACAACTAAGTGATCATTTAGACGTAATTATGCGCGTTTGTAATGGCCCGGATAATACCTTCACCGCGCTTAGCAGTTTTCTAAAACAACGCAGTGACTGGTGGGCATATACTGCACATACTGCCACTCCAGTTGAATTTGCCTGCGAACAGCTCGCTTTATCATTTCAATTAGATCAAACACTTATAAATACAGAAAAAGATCCAATCGAGAGTTTTTTAAACGGTACACAGATTGAAAAATTAGTAGTATTCGCCAATTTACTGCGTGAGATAAAAAATAAAACCAGTGAAAAACATGCCAATAATATTGATACTGGCTTAAAGAATAACAATAAAGACATTCAATTCGCATTAATCAAATCCGCTTTTATTAAAAAAGACGGTGATATTTTGCTGCAGGGTCGTCAGCTCAATACCACATTAGAAAAAAAACTAGGCTCTGAACAGGCTTCGCGTTTTATCGAATTACATCACGACATTGCAGAATCCATTCAACAAACAAGTGAACAGATTAAACGTCTATTGAGTTTAAAAATAAACACCGCCTGGTACTATGCAGGACAACGTTATGTCGAAATCTTTCAGCAGTTAAAACGTGAAATACGGCAACTGGATTTCACTGATCTTGAATGGAAATGTTATGAATTATTACAGCATGCCGACAATGCGCATTGGGTACAGTACAAAATTGATCAACGTATCGACCATATTTTAATTGATGAATTTCAGGATACCAATCCAACACAATGGCATTTGCTTTCACCAATACTCGATGAAATAGCCGCTGGCCCTGAAGAACGTCGTCGCAGTGTTTTTCTCGTGGGTGATGAAAAACAATCGATATATAGTTTCAGGCGTGCGAATCCTGCACTGCAAGAGCAAGCCAGCGAATGGCTGGCTGAAAATCTGAACGCAAAAGCAACGCCTTTAGATTTCTCTCGTCGCTCATCGGCCGCAATTATTAACAGTGTTAATCAGGTGTTTCAACAGGAAGATATACAGTCCATAATGACCGGGTTCACCACTCACGACACCTACCTGAAAACCTTACCTGGACAGGTGATGTTATGCGACCTGTTTGAAGATGAGACTGATAATGATGACAAAGATGCTGATGCTATTTACTTTCGCAACCCGTTAAAACAACCACGTGAAATAATCACTAAAACATTACGCCATCAGGAAGCTGACTACATTGCCGAACAAATTTTAGCGCTTAAAAACACACCTTCACTCATCACTGAAAATGATGACGTCAGACCCGTTGAATTTGGCGACATTATGATACTAATGCGCAATCGTACCCATATCGCTATTTACGAACAGGCATTAAAACTAAAAGGCATCCCTTACATAGGCAATAAAAAAGGCGGCTTACTCGATAACCTGGAAATAAAAGATTTAATTTGTTTACTCAATACGCTTATCACACCGTTTAACAACCTGGCGTTCGCGCAAGTTCTGAAATCGCCTATCTTTAATGTCAGTGATGACGATTTAATTCAGTTAGCGAGAGAAAAAAGCTCAGCGCATTGGTATGAGCGCTTAATGCGGCTGGCTGATAATTTCGCAAATCACTCTATAAATAATCCAGAAAATAAAATCAGTGTAGAGAAAATTAGTATAGAGCTGCAACGCGCAGCTATTTTATTACCACGCTGGCAATCATTCGCCGAACAGTTACCCGTACATGACTGCCTCGACAAAATATTCTCGCAGGGCAATATTATTAAACGTTACATTGCCGCGAACAAAGAACAAAACAAACTTAAAGTCGCTGCCAACTGTCAGCGATTCTTAGAATTATCGCTGGAAACAGACAGTGGTCGTTACCCTAGCATCGCACGTTTTCTACAGCACTTATTGCATTTAAAAAAATATTCAGCAAGTCCACCAGAAGAACCTTTATCACAAAGTACAGAATCACGTGTACAGCTAATGACCATCCATGGCAGCAAGGGTTTGGAGTCGCCCATTGTTTTTCTAGCTGACTGCAATAGTACCGCAAGCAATCGAAATGCTTATGCCAGTTTGGTTCGCTGGCCAGCTAATAAATCACGACCAACGCACTTCCAACTGCAATTAAGTAAAGAAAACACTGATCAGATGACACAAAATCTGCAACAGGAAAAACGTGACGAACAAGCACGAGAAGAATTAAACCTGCTCTATGTGGCACTAACCCGTGCTCGTGAACAACTGTATATTAGTGGCAATGCAAGTAATAAAAAACAGGAAAATAGCTGGTATCACATTATCGATCGTGGATTAGAAAATGTGAGTGATTCTCAAACAACCGTTAAGCAGATAAATTGCAAAGTCGTTAAACACTTAAATTATGACCCCACTGACATCAGCGAACACGACGATAGAAAACAAGCAGACAAAACGAACCTGAAAACTTCTTTCGATATTGATACGCGACTACTAAAACCTTTGCCGGAAGCATTAATACATGCTCAATCAACTACACCGTTCTTACTTGCACCAAGTTTATCATCAGAAAATAAGAAATCACTTAAGCCATTCATTGATAAGGAAATGCAATTATCAGAATCAAATGGTCGGCACGGCAATGAATCAGCTAAGAATCAATTAGCCAAGTGGCGCGGCACTATTATTCATCGAGTTATTGAATTACTCTGTAACAAAAAGCAGTATCCTGCAAAAAAAGACAGCAGTGAAGAAATTTTTCTTCGCTTAAAAAACGAAACCTCACTAGCAAACCCCAGTTACATACGTTATCTAAAAGAATGCCTACAGGAGGCTGAAGCAGCATTTAATAGCCCGCTACTCGAAGATATTTTTAATCCCGCAGACAATTGTGAAGCTTTCAATGAAATGCCATTAATGTATAAACAAAATCAACAAGCTATTTATGGAATTATTGATAGAGTGATTAAATCGGATACCACAATTACCATTATTGATTATAAATCTCATACCTTGGCACAGACCGAAACCGCGCAGGAGGTTGCTCAGCAATTTTCAAAACAACTCGATTATTATGTCTCAGGTATCAAAAAGCTTTGGCCTAAACATGAGATTAAAGCCGGAATATTATTTACCTACAGTAAAGAGATTGTCTGGTTAGTTTAATTAACACCGTCCTAAGCCACGGAATCCTAAGCCAAATAATCGACTTATCTGACACAAAAAAAGCATGGTGGTTACCATGCTTTTTTCAAAATAACTTTCAAGACAACTATATAGAGCAGCCTTAATCGATAGAGAAACCTTAATCAGTTATTTGCGAAGCTCTGCAATCAATTTATCATAACGCACATAACCTGCTAACAATTGGCCATCCTCTAAAATAATGGCTGGTGTACCTCTAGCACCTGATTCAAATGCAAATTTCAAATGCTCTGCAATAGGGTTTTTACAGGTTTTGCGATCAACAGATCCACCCGCTTTTGCAACATCTAAAGCCGCTCTTTGATCATCCGAACACCATACACTGATGGTTTTTTCCATATCTTTCTCGCCACCTAACACTGGCTTAAAAATATACCTTACCGCAATATCATTTTTTAAATAATTTGGAATTTCACTGTGTAAAAGTCGGCAATAACCGCAATCAATATCCGTTATCACGGTAATCGTTTCTTTTACATTTTTTGGCGAATAAATAATCATATTATCTGCACCAATTTTATTCATTCCAGCCAAACGAATGGCTGATTTAGCGCCTTCACTTACATTCTCATTGGTTGCTAAATTAATCAAATCACCTTCAATCATAAATTTGGCATCAACACTCATGTAAACAACCTGTGCACCAACAATGACTTCATACATACCGGCCACAGGCGATTCTGAAATCTGGGAAGGCACCACCTGCGGCATAATTTTAGCCAGGGCTAACCGTAATTTTTCAACATTTTCGATTTCAGCTATAGCATAAGGACTGAATAGCGAAGTAACAAATAATACTATTGAGAATAATTTCATATTTCACACTAAGGTTGTTAATAAAGGTAATTGCTTTTAAAGAGTGGTTATAGAGACAACAGCGATTATAGATAATTCCATCAAATGTTCATACTAAAATCAGCCTTCAAAGAACAATTATGAAGAATAATAAATTGTAATCTACGCACGCGGATGGTGTCGGTGATACATATCACGTAAACGCTGATCCGCAACATGAGTGTAAATTTGTGTAGTAGAAATATCACTGTGCCCCAACAGCATTTGCACCACGCGTAAATCGGCGCCATGATTGAGTAAGTGAGTAGCGAATGCGTGACGCAATGTATGGGGTGATAAATGATCTGCCGCAATACCAGCAACCAGGGCATAGCGTTTTATCAAATACCAAAAAGCCTGACGTGTCATTGCTCCACCTCGTCGGGTAACAAACACTTCACTGCATTGGCTCATATGCGATTGATTAGACAGGTGTTTTGATAACAATTCTGTGCGCGAATCCTGGTAGTATTTTGTTATCCAATCGAGTGCGACCTCACCAACAGGCACTAAACGCTCCTTATTGCCTTTACCTATAACGCGAATAACACCTTGTTGTAGTGATATTTGTGAGGTTTGCAAACCAATCAACTCACTCACACGTAAACCCGTCGCGTACAATAGCTCCAGCATCGCTTTGTCTCTTAAGCCCAATGCATCATTAACATTTGGCGCATCCAGTAAATCATCAATTTGTTTTTCATTTAATGAGACGGGTAATAAAGATTCCCCCTTTGGGGATTCAAGTAAATGAGTCGGATCTTCACTGATCAGGTTTTCACGATGCAAATATAGATAAAAACGGCGCAATGTCGACAACAATCTGGCAACTGAACGACGTTTTTGTTGAATTTGATAATTGTGCGCAAGAAAGTTTTGCACCACACTGGTGTTAACCGCCAGCAATGATGCCTTTTCTCTTGTCGAATTGTCTCCTGCTAACCACAGAGCAAAACCTGCTAAATCATTTCTATACGCCGATAAGGTATTTTCAGTTAAACCATTCTCCATCCACAAATGATCAATAAAACGATCAATTATTTTTTGTTCGGAGACATCAATTTTATCAAATTTAGCCATATCAAAAGATTATAACCAAAAAAAAGTCCCTCACAACTAGTGTGAAGGACTTTTTTAGTACTAAAAAGTACAACTGCTATTTAGCGACAGCTACTTAACGACGCTTGCGGCGTTTTGGTTTAAGGGCCTTTTCAATCTTAGCCATTTCTTTCTTAGACCAGGTTTCCACAAACTTAGCAACAGCCTGCTCTTTCTTTTCAGCCATCTTGATCAAAAGATCCTGACGCTTTCTAGTTAGAGCGACTTCTGCTTTCGCAGCAGCAACCGCAGCGGCAGCCGCAGTTACGCGATCCTGCAACTTCTGCTTAGCAGCAGCTGCATTTTCTTTAGCTTGTTTTCTACGTACCATAACGGCCTTTTTCCTTGCTGCAGCAGCTTTACGCTTAGCGGCGTTTACTTTTTTTTTACAGCAGCAGCTCGTTTCTTAGCGGCAGCAGCTCTCTTCTTAGTAGCAGCGGCTTTTTTCTTAGCAGCGGCTTTAGATTTCGCCGTAGTTGCTGATCTCTTAGCTACTTTTTTTTTGGCTACCTTCTTTTTAGTCGCTTTTTTCTTAACTACTTTTTTCTTAGCAGTTTTTCTTTTAGCTACTTTTTTCTTCGCTTTCTTCTTAGTTACTTTTTTCTTAACTACTCTCTTCTTAGTCGCTTTCTTTTTGACTACTTTCTTCTTAGCTTTCTTTTTAACTACTTTCTTCTTAGCAACTTTTCTTTTAACTACTTTTTTCTTCGTTGCTTTTTTCTTAGTTGCTTTTTTCTTCACAACTTTACGTTTTGCTACTTTTCTCTTTGTTACTTTCTTTTTAGCAACTTTTCTTTTTGCTGTTGTTTTTTTCTTTACTGCACGTTTTGCAGTTGTCTTTCTCTTTGCTGCTGTCTTTTTCTTAGCAGCTTTTTTTGTTGTACGAGCCATTTTAAAAGTCCCCTTTTGTGAGTTACGATCAAAAGTATAAAACGTTATTCTAATTTAGCAAACTTTTTTTGGTATTTATGAAAGTTTTTTATCAATTAAATAATGGACTTAACGACGAATTATTTAAAAAATACCGACAAATTCTCCATAAAAATATAAAAATATCGCATCAATTAAAACAAATTTGCTTCTCATCAACTATGCACACTAAGAGTTTTATTTTTCATGGAAAAACCTAAAAACACTTTATATGTAAACTAAACGCAAATACATGCATTAATTTATCAACAGTAATTCTAGTCTCACCGCGCTCTAAAGCGTATAATGTTCCAACGCACACAAAAGCACCGGCACTATTGAGAAATTAATAAAAAATCATGACAAATCACACAGAAAAAAAACAAATTCATATAAGCTTATTTCGCCGATTATTTGCAATTTTTTACGATATCTTTCTATTAACTGCGATTCTTTTTACTGTATCGGCAATTGCGACAGCATTAAATCATGGTACTGCCATCGCTCCAGATAATGCTATTTACCCTTTATTTGTTTTAATTATTTTCACACTAAGTTATTTGTATTTTGCCTGGTTCTGGATTCATGGTGGACAATCTTTAGGAATGAAAACATGGCAAATACAATTACAAAGTAATAGTGGTCATAAAATAGGATGGAAAACAGCCACTATACGTTTCATGATCGCTATTTTTTCCTGGGTAGCGCTAGGACTGGGGTATTTATGGGCTTTATTTGATAAAAGAAATCGTTGTTGGCACGATTTAGCGAGCAAAACGGTTCTGATCGATCTACGGACAAAAAACTAAACCGATTCAGGTGATTTTACGCATAAAATACAGGCTACTAAGCATAACGATAACTAACGGTAACGAAGCACTTACTATCGGCACAATATCCAGCGCTAAACCTAAATAGTTAACAGAGCGGTTAATCACGAAATAAACAATGCCTATAAGAACAGCAAGCACTATTCTTTGACCCGAGCCACCGCTGCGAGGCGTTGTTGAAAACACAATCGGCATTGCGATCATTAACATCGCCAGGCAGGTCAATGGGGTAAATATTTTTATCCAGAAGGATAATAAATATTCATTGTTGTTTAAATTGTTATCCGCTAGATAATCTGTGTACGTCAGCAATTCTCTCGCAGACATATCTTTTGCTTCTAAGCCCAACACAGAAAAAAGCTCTAACCTGACAAGCTGTTCCACTATCCGCTGGTTTTCTACGCTTGTAACAATGCCTTCATCCGTAATATCAGACTGTTTAACGTTATCTAAAATCCATTGCTGGTTTTCATAACGCGCTTTTTCTACATACGTTATGGAGCGCAATCGATGCTCTTCATTTAATTCAAAAATACGTACATGTCTTAATTTCTGATCAGGCAATATTTCTTTTACGTTGACATAGCGCTCGCCTTCTCGCGCCCAAATATCATTATCACCGCTCACCATTATTTTTTTCTCTATCGCTTCTGCGCGAAATGTTTTTGCTGTTCGCGTAGTAGATGGCACGATAAATTCACCTAGCAAAGCGACTAAAACGGTAATCAGTAGACCAATTTGCAAAACCGAGCGTGTAATACGGAAGGTGCTGATACCCGAAGCACGCATAACGATTAATTCAGAGTTCGCAGCGAGAGTACCAAGAGACAAAATACCACCTAACAAAATAATCGAAGGTGATAATTCATATAAACGCTGTGGCAATCGCAGTAAAACATAAATCATTGCCTGCAAAGTGCCGTAATCTCCCCTGCCCACATCGTCTAACTGTGCGACAAAATCAACAAACGCAAATATCGATAACATCAGCACACAGGCGAGAGCACAACCTGACAAGACTGTTTTTGCAATATAACGGTCAAGAACCAATGCGATCACCCGTCTTTTTTGATATGTTTTTTAAGAGCTCTTTTGATTTATCGCCTGATTTATCATCGGCCTTATCGTTATTACCGCTACCAACAAAATAACCTTGTCGTTGCAATAAAATTAAGGTCAAAATAATAGCGATAATATGCACCCACCATGTGCCTACCCAAACAGGAACTTTTTCCTGCACAATCCAGGTTTTACCTACACCTAGTAAGTTTGAGTAGACTAGATAGATTAATAAAGCGACAGCCAATTTTGCGTAACGCCCACTGCGCGGGTTAGTACGACTTAGAGGTAACGCCATAACCGCAACAATAATAGTGGCCAGTGG
This sequence comes from uncultured Thiotrichaceae bacterium, assembly GCA_964500555.1. Classification (GTDB taxonomy): domain Bacteria; phylum Pseudomonadota; class Gammaproteobacteria; order SZUA-229; family SZUA-229. Next base: position 25,575 of record CAZCOZ010000013.1, read on the forward strand.
CAGTGTCAGACGCCATTGTAATTCAGCCTGATCTTTCGGTTTTGACGACGACCATAACTGCGCCACCGTTTTTGATTTCTCAGTCACTCGAGCATCCACCTGTTTTTTATCTATATGAATGCCGTAATCCTTGTATTTAATTATCTTAAAATCCGCATCGCCGGGGTTACCAACGTAATGCACCCCATCATGCATCAACATATAGCGCCGCCCTTTTTCATCGTATTTAGTACTGGTATGATCAGCTAAATCGACATGACTAACACGGCCACTCTGTCGCTGCAAAAAAACATTATCGATTTGATCGTTATTTTCGTTTTCTGACTCTAAAAACAGTACACCAGCACTATTAGTCGCTCGATTGAACTCACCAATCGACAAAGAATCAACTTCTGCCTGCCCCTTAATTTCCGCCGTGATAAGTGCGCGTTGATACTCAATATAAGGCTTCACATACAGCAATAAGATAAGCAGCAATATTGTTGTAGGTATCGCCACCAGCATTAATGGACGATACCAGCGCATGGGGCCAATGCCTGCAGACATAATCGCTGACATCTCACTATCTTGATAAAGTCGACCAAATGCTAACAAAATACCCATGAGCAAACTCAGCGGAATTAGCACCACACCAAATTCAAACAAACTATTGAATAAATATGAAATAAAAGCATCGAATGGAATTCTGCCTTGAGAAACCCACTTCAATAAATGCACCACTTCGGTACTTAATACAATAATTAACAACACGAATAAAACGGAGAGGCAGGCAGTTAGAACTTCCTTTGCAATATATTTGTCTATTATTGTCAGCTTCATTTTTTTACTGATAAATGTCCATGATATTTAGATATATGGAAGATATCTGGTTTTAGGCTATCACCATCCATGACGGCAAGTTTACTCCGAAAAATTTGATCAATAGTAACAAAATACCCAATATACAAAAAATGACTTAAAAATTGCAGAAATAAATTTCAGAATAAATTCCAGAAACGCACTACCACCCATCCCTCAAATTGCATACAATCGACCTCCTTAACTATTATTAATTCAATTTCATCACATACGAAATTATTTTTTGGAACTATTTTTACTCGCAATTGACAATAGTAATTGACAGAATGGCTCACAAAAAATAAAACACTGACGGAGAACTCATGGAATATACAGTTAAAAGCGGCAACCCAGAAAAACAACGCATCGGTTGTGTTGTCATTCCCGTATACGCGTCCAGAAAACTCTCTGCCTCTGCCAGGATTATTGATAAGGCCAGCAATGGCTTTATTTCCAACCTGGTTCGTCGAGGTGAAATTGAAGGTGATTTAGGTAATATATTATTACTGCATAATGTTGAAAACACCTTGTGTGACCGCGTTTTACTAATTGGCTGCGGCAAAGAAAAAGACATTACGGTGAAAACTTTCTACAAAGTGAACCGCATTATGGTCAAAACGTTAGAAGCCAGTGGTGCAACCGAAATTGCTTCTTACCTCACTGAAATGCCAGTGAAGAAAAAAGACATCAACTGGAAAGTACAACATTCAATTGAAGCCATAGACGAAGCTTTATATAAATTTAACCAGTTCAAATCCGATAAGGAAGAAACACGTCGCCCATTAAGAAAATTCATCTTTAGTGTGCATGGCCGTGGTCAATTGATGCAAGGTGAAGAGGCTGTACGCCAGGGCATGGCTATTTCAACAGGCATTCGACTGGCCAAATATTTAGGCAACCTGCCGGGCAATATTTGCACACCAACGTATTTAGCCAACGAAGCTAAAAAATTATCGATTCACCATAGCGAAATAAAAACCTCCATTCTTGAAGAGAAAGATATGGAAAAATTGGGCATGGGCTCATTATTGTCGGTATCAAAAGGCAGCCGCGAACCCGGAAAATTAATTACTATGGAATACAGTGCTGGCGCCAAAAATGAAGCGCCAATCGTTTTTGTGGGCAAAGGCGTCACGTTTGATTCCGGCGGCATCAGCCTGAAACCCGGCGCGGCCATGGATGAAATGAAATACGACATGTGTGGTGCGGCAAGTGTGCTTGGCGTCATCAGCGCATGCGCTGAAATGCAATTACCGATAAACGTCGTTGGTATTATTCCCACGGTAGAAAACATGCCCGACGGCATCGCTTCTCGCCCCGGTGACATCGTAACCAGTATGTCAGGACAAACTATCGAAATTCTCAATACCGATGCTGAAGGCCGCCTGATTTTATGCGATGCGTTAACCTACGCAGAAAAATTTAATCCGGATGTCGTTATCGATATTGCAACATTAACCGGGGCCTGCATTGTCGCTTTAGGTGCGCACCCTGCCGGCTTACTCAGTAACCATAATCCGTTAGCCAATGATTTGTTATCCGCCGGACAAACCAGTGGCGACCGCTGCTGGCAACTGCCATTATGGGATGATTATCAGGAGCAATTAAACAGTAATTTTGCTGATATGGCTAATATTGGCAGCAAAGGTGCGGGAACAATTACAGCCGCCTGTTTTCTTTCTCGTTTCACCAAAAAATACCATTGGGCACATTTAGATGTCGCTGGTGTTGCATGGATAAGTGGTACTAAAAAAGGCGCGACGGGACGACCTGTTGGATTATTAGCACAATACGTGCTCGATCGCCTTAGTGCAAAAAAAGCCGCTTAACTTGACTATGGTAATTCGGACTATTGTTATTTAATGGATAATCGTTCTCATGTTTAACTGGAAAAAAATATTCAAAAAGCGTATTGATCCAAAAGATATTCCTGTGCTCGAAGATGTTATCGACGACGATGATGAGTTTGTTAATAAAGACGAACTTATTGAAGACTATCCTCATTTATTTTCAAACAATGACGAATCATCAAATGAAGATGATGAATTCGCTATAGACCTAAA
>CAZCOZ010000013.1:28574-32882 GCA_964500555.1 uncultured Thiotrichaceae bacterium
ACCGAGACAATCGAGACCAGTTTCGACCTAACTGATCCTGCACAACTCGACGTGATTACAGATAAGATTGTCGAACAGCTCTTGCCTGATCTCGAACAACAATTAAACTCCCTTGTTAAAAAAACACTCGCTGAAAAATCACCTGAAGAACTCATCGATTTGCTCAATATCGATGCTAGCCCTTCATCCAATAAAGACTAAATTTCCCGTTAAAAAACACCGTTCCTGCATGTCTTTCCAGCACTCTCAGGCGGCATGTTGTATAATTCTGCGCTTTAACATTTTCGTTCAATTCGCGTGACAGAGTCCACCCATGGAAAAAACCTACAATCCACAGGCCATTGAAAACAAATGGTATGAAATCTGGGAAAACAACGGCTATTTTAATGCCGACCAGCGAATTGAAGGTACGGACGCCAACAGCAATACTGAACGCGAAAAATTCTGCATTATGATTCCACCACCAAACGTCACTGGTCGTTTGCACATGGGCCATGCCTTTCAGGACACCATTATGGACGCCATGATTCGCTACCGTCGCATGAAAGGTAACGATACGCTCTGGCAAGTCGGTACCGACCATGCGGGTATCGCAACTCAAATGGTGGTCGAACGTTTAATCAATGCCGAAGGAAAAACCCGCCACGATTACGGTCGTGAAAAATTTACTGAAAAAATTTGGCAATGGAAAAAAGAATCCGGTAGCACCATTACAAAACAACTTCGCCGCATGGGCGCGTCACTGGACTGGTCACGCGAACGTTTCACTATGGACGAAGGTTTGTCCACAGCAGTCACCGAAGTTTTTGTTCGCCTCTATGAAGAAGGATTAATTTATCGTGGCAAACGTCTGGTTAACTGGGACCCCGTTTTACACACAGCCGTTTCTGATCTGGAAGTATTATCGACCGAAGAACAGGGTCACATGTGGCATATGCGCTACCCACGTAGTAATGGCGCAGGTCATATTGTTGTTGCCACTACCCGACCTGAAACCATGTTGGGTGATTGTGCAGTGGCAGTTAATCCCAATGATGAACGTTACTCTTATCTATTAGGTGAATTTTTAGAGTTGCCGCTTACTGGTCGAAAAATTCCTGTGATTGCAGACGAGCATGTCGATCCAGAATTCGGTACAGGCTGTGTGAAAATAACACCCGCACATGATTTCAATGACTATCTTGTCTGGACACGCCATAAAAATAATAATGAGATCAGCGAATTACCCAATGGCGGTTTAATTAACATCTTTACCAATGATGCCGCTATTCGCGACAACAGTGAAGACACCAATAATATTATTCCAGAAAAATATATCGGCCTGGATCGTTATGAAGCACGTAAACAAATTGTTGCTGATTTAAAAGCCACGGGTTTATTAGAAAAAATCGACGACCATAAATTAATGGTACCGCGTGGCGATCGCTCGAATGCAGTCATCGAACCTTATCTCACCGATCAATGGTATGTAAAAGTTGAACCGTTAGCAAAACCTGCGATTGAAGCGGTTGAAAACGGCAGTATTAAATTTGTGCCAGACAACTGGAAAAACACCTATTTTGAATGGATGAATAATATCGAAGACTGGTGTATTTCACGCCAAATCTGGTGGGGCCATCGCATCCCTGCCTGGTACGACGAAAATGGTAGTGTTTATGTTGGTTATGATATTGATGATGTGCGCAAGAAAAATAAATTACCGGATGACTACCCGCTAACGCAAGATGACGATGTGCTTGATACCTGGTTTTCTTCTGCACTGTGGCCGTTCTCTACTTTAGGCTGGCCAGAAAAAACGGCTGAGCTGGAAAAGTATTATCCAACTAATGTTTTAGTCACCGGCTTCGATATTATTTTTTTCTGGGTTGCCCGTATGATTATGATGGGACTGAAATTCATGGGCGACGTGCCGTTCCGCGAAGTTTATGTACACGGTTTAGTGCGGGATAGCGAAGGCCAAAAAATGTCTAAATCAAAAGGTAATGTACTCGATCCTATCGATGTCATTGATGGTATCGATCTTGAAGCATTAGTCGAAAAACGCACCTCCGCCGTGATGCAACCACACCTGATCGAACGCATCGAAAAACGGACGCGTAAAAATTTCCCTGACGGCATTCCTGCTTTTGGTACAGATGCAATGCGTTTTACTTTTGCCTCATTAGCAACCACCGGTCGCGATGTTGTATTTGCACCTTCACGCATTGAAGGCTACCGAAATTTTTGCAACAAGCTATGGAACGCAACACGTTATGTCTTAATGCAGGCAGAAGATAAAGACTGTGGCTTACTGGCAGATGGGTCTGATAATCCTGATATTGAATTATCACTCGCTGATCGCTGGATTATTTCTCGCCTGCAACGCGTCGAGACACGCGTTCAGCAGCATAATAATAATTCACGACTGGATTTAATTGCGCAGGATTTATATAGCTTTGTCTGGGAAGACTATTGCGACTGGTATCTTGAACTATCAAAACCTATTTTATTTAATGATGCCACATCTGAAAATGCACAGCGTGGTACTCGTCGCACTTTGGTTCGCGTACTGGAAACCATTCTACGTTTGAATCACCCTATAATTCCTTTTATTACTGAAGAATGCTGGCAACATGTTGCGCCCCTTGCTGGTAAATTTGTTGCTGATAAAAATAATAGCATTATGATTCAGCCCTATCCTGAAGCTGACGAAAGTAAAATTAGTGAGCAGGCTGAACACGATCTTGAATGGGTAAAAACTTTTGTCAGTGGTGTACGACGTATTCGTTCTGAAATGGATATTCCTCCAGGCAAGCCTCTCGCGTTGTTATTACAAAATGCGTCTGAAAATGATGTCGTTCTTTATAACAACAACCAGGCCTTTATCGAATCTCTGGCGAAAATAGAAAGCATTCAATGGTTAGCTGAAAGCGACGAAGCACCCGAATGCGCAATCGCTTTAGTCGGTGAAATGAAAATTCTCATCCCACTTGCAGGCTTGATTGATAAAGACGCTGAACTGGCCCGCCTGGAAAAAGAAATTGGAAAACTACAAATCAATATTGATAAAACCACAGCGAAACTGGTCAACAAAAATTTTGTCGATAAAGCACCCGCAGCGGTCGTTGAAAAAGAACGTGAACGTCTGGCTGAAATGAGTAAAGCGGTTGAACAACTGCAACAACAAGTAGGAAAAATCAGCGCTTTATAGCCATAAGCCTGTTTGTGCAATTTAGTCTCACTCTCAGTTTATGCAGCGATGGAAGTTGAAAATGCGTCCATCACGCGGTATCCTCAATAGTCACTTGTTTAACTAAACCAAGATCAACGCTTATGACTATGCCCGCCCCTGAAAAGCAAGAACAAATACTGCAAACTCACGCCAGTCTGGTTATCGCCGTGGTGCAAACAATTCATCAGCCCGAATTAAAACCACAACTCGACCAGGTGTTACAACAATCAACACAGAACGGCTGGGAAAAACTGGTAGTAATAATTAATAAAATTATCGCGGGTAGTCGTGAACAATCTCTACTTAATGACTTAGACGAAGAAGACATTGTCATCGTCGACAGTATTTTACGCGGCATACAGGATCCAGCGACATTGCCTCAAGTTGAACAACAGGGGGATGCCACTCAAGCAGGACCGATGATGGCACGACTCATTGATGAAGCACGTCGCGGCGATCACAATGCACTTTCCTTACTCGGCACAATGGCAGAACAAATGTCAGCTGCTGGCGGCGACATGGCAAACCTGGGAGCTGTCTTAAAAGATATGATTGATGGTGAGCGTGATGTCGACAAATTATGCACGCGTATGGGGCCACAGGGTGAATCGCTAATTACACAAATTTTAAGTGAACTTGCAAAACTCGACACTCACTAAACACCCATAAGACCCCTCATTCAATCAAGCCGAAAAACACATGAGCAACACAACGCAAAAAGTTATCCAGCAAACCAAACACTGGATACAAAGCGTTGTTATTGAATTAAACCTTTGCCCATTTGCTTCTCAGGTTTTTGTTCAAGACCAAATTCAATACACTGTTATTGAGCATGATGACACCGAACAGGTTTTACACCAGCTAGCCGATACTTTCGAATACCTTAATAACAATAAAAAAACTGAAACCAGCTTATTAATTTTTCCTCAAGGTTATGCTGATTTTAATGACTATCTTGCATTACTGGATCTCAGCAATTTATTACTCGACGAGTTAAATTATACTGGCATATTTCAACTCGCCAGTTTTCATCCTCAATATTGTTTTGAGGACAGTGAAAACAGCGACGCCAGCAATTTTAGCAATCGCTCGCCTTA
>CAZCOZ010000014.1:0-13210 GCA_964500555.1 uncultured Thiotrichaceae bacterium
AAACAGTCACAAAGTATCGAGAGGAAGCATTATTTTCGCCTGTTGGCCCAGTAAACAATGGGCCACAAAAGCTTTATGGCTTACGTTATTCTATGACTGCATACCCACTTGATAGTGATGAAGCTTTTCATGAAGAGTTGGGTTACTGGCTATGGGATAAAGAACACGGCCAAATTTTAAGAAGCTTTATGGTGCCGCGTGGTGTTTCTGTAAACGCGGGTGGCAGTGCCAATGTTGACAGTAAAAGTTTTCGTCTGGTGGCTGATTGCGGCTCAGAAACATATGGTGTGATGTCTAATAAGTTTCTGGATGAGACGTATAAAACGAAACATTACAGCGTCGATATAGTTATCCATGATGATGGTCGATTTAGCTATAAGCAAGATACGCAGTTGTGGATTCCAATCAATAAAGCAATTTTTCATCACCTTGATGAAAATACTTTAACGAAAGTTTAGCCAGGGTCGCTACTATTTTTTTCGTCTGTTCCTCTGGTGTGTTTGTGTTCATTATTCTAATTAAGGATGAATGCGTTAGTATTTATTGAAGAGATTCATTTCAAATTTCCTCTTGATTTATATATTAGCATGATCTAATATAGATTTTACTTATCAACCTATCTATTTTACTTATATAAGGTATGCACTATGGAAATTAAACATTTCTACGATGATCGCACCAGCACTTTTACTTATGTTGTTTTTGACCCAGAGTCCAGAGACGCGATCGTTATTGATCCCGTTCTGGATTACGAGCCTGTTGGTTCAAAGGTCTGGACGGAATCCGTTGATGAAGTGATTGATTACGTTAAATCGGAGAGTCTTACTTTGCACTATATTATGGAAACGCATGCTCATGCTGACCATATTTCTGGTGCCCAAATGATTAAAGATAAGTTTCCAACAGCACAGGTCGCGATAGGTGAAAATATTACGGTTGTGCAAGAGTATTTTAGAAACATGTTTAATTTAGGCGACGATTTTCCTGTTGATGGTAGTCAGTTTGATCGTTTGCTTGAAGACAAAGAAATCCTTAAAGCTGGTACGTTAGAAATTGAAGTGATCTTTACGCCCGGTCACACACCTGCGTGTGCAAGTTATAAAATTGAAGATGTAATTTTTATGGGTGATGCGTTTTTCATGCCAGACAGTGGTACGGGACGTTGTGATTTCCCTGCGGGTAGTGCGCATGATTTATATAATTCAATTACGCAACGGATTTATACCTTGCCCGACGAAACCCGTATTTTCATGGGGCATGATTATCAGCCCGGTGGTCGTGAGGTAATGAATATTGCGACAGTGGCAGAGCAAAAAGCCAGTAATATTCATTTGAAAGAGGGTATAACTGAAGCAGAGTTTACCGAATTCAGACGTGAGCGTGATAAGAATTTGGATGCACCGAAGCTATTATTTCAGAGTATCCAGGTAAATATTGATGCGGGCGAATTGCCTGAAGCGGAAGAGAGTGGGCAGTCCTATTTGAAAATTCCGGTCAATATTTTTAGACCGGAAGTGAAAGGTAAGCTTGAACTTGAAAATGTTTAAGTTGTAGTTGTTTAAATAAATAGTTCGCGAAGAACGTGCCCGAGCGAAGCGACAAATTTTTAACCATAAAAAAGCGCTGGTATTGCTACCAGCGTTTAGTGTGAGAACGTTCGCAAAACCGGTGATGTTGGCCCCTAAGTTAATAAAGTTTGGTCGTGCGTGGTAAGACCGCCACGTTTCTCCACTTTCGTGCCGCCATTGCCGTCGCTAACAACATCAGTGTGTGGGACGACACGAGCATGTAAATCGTTCAGGTTCCTTAAAGGTAATGGTTTTTTTGGCTGCTTGTACACTAAAAGGTGTACCAGGGTGGCTGATAAAATAGCGCTTAGTAAGGGTTTGTAAGTTGTCATATGTTCTCCAGAGTATATTTATTGACGGTAGGTGCAGTACCCCTGCGGAGATAGGACGACACTCAACGAAATGCTAATAATTGCTGTTTTTTGTCTGGACAAAAAGCTAGAAATGCTGGGTATTTAAGTAAAATTTTGATAATGTGACGACCTCTATATTTTACTTTTTTACATAAAATTCATAACGTTACTGTATAAACCAATAGGTTATATTAGTATATAGTAATATTTCATGACATAGTTGCAGGTATATCTTTAGCTAATAATTTGCTTATTCTAAAGATATTATATTATAATTTACTAATATATAAACCACTACTTAAATACACATAATCTTATGTTATACGAAAGTCTAAGTCAGCTAGATCAAGAGCAACAACCGGTTCAATGTCAGACAACTAGCCACGTTGTTATCGTCGCAATAGACGATTTCGCCGTTCACGGAATGGTGAGTTTGCTAGAGAATCAAAAGGAAAAATACAGCGTCGAGGTTATTGGTCCCGAAAATTTTGCGCTGACTGAAATCGGTAGTATTCAGCCAGAAATTTTACTGCTGAGCAGTAGTGCGACAGAAGATTCAATAGATGAACTTATTCGCAGCATTAATCAGGTCAGTAGCAATACCCGAGTTGTACTCTTTGGTCATGCGATGAAGGATGAATTTCTTTATCAGGCAATGTGTGCCGGCGCACGTGGTTACTTAAACGAGAAGATGCGTGGCGACCACTTAATAAATGCATTAGATACGGTTAATGAAGGTGGTTATTGGGTTGAGCGACATATTCTGTGCCAGTTTATTTCAGACAAGTCCATTAAAGATAGAATCGAAGATAACGCAATGAAGTTATTTTCTCGGCTAACGAAACGTGAAGCGGAAGTGCTTGGTAAAGTGCTTGAAGGTTTATCGACAAACGAGATTGCAGAAGGGATTTATTTATCGCACCAGGGTGTAAAAGCGCATCTAACCAATCTGTTCCGTAAATTTGAAGTGAAAAATCGCGTGCAGTTAATTTTGAAAGCATTAGACGAAATTAGTCCAGTAAGTGGACTGACTGAAATTGCAAGTAAGAGCCTAAAATTAAAGGCCGATAAAATGAGCTAGTATAGCGATAGGTCTTTTCGTTATACTTTATTCAACAATATGATTAAGCCGATGATAAGTAGATAACTATGCCGCAAAATCTTATGCAGAAATCACTTTTTGTTGTTTTACTGGTTTTACCGCTAAGCGTTTCAGCCTACGGTAATCGCAATTGGTTGTCGGCGAATCAGGATTACAGTAAAAATATCAGTCATCATACATATTCATGGGGTTATAACTATCGCATGAATGGTCGACACACCACCGTACAGCTTAAAGAAGACCGTGCTGGCTGGATGCATAATGGTAATGTGCGTGGTGGTTCCTCTAATGGTGCATTTCATTGGAAAAAGCTAAAGACAGCGGAGTAACTGTACATTGGCTGGCTTCTAACGTTTCTTAGCAATTCTTCATGTTTTGGTGCATCCGCACCCTTTTACAATAAGATACTTTTGTATTATGCTTAAAATAGCATCGTAACTTAGCGCATAAGTGTAATATTTTTTTACAGTTATTAGCGATAAATTGTTAGGGTGCCAACTAATTTTGTTATAAAACAATCATTTATAAATTAGGTATGATTTTTGCATGATTAGTTATTGATCAGGTGAATGCCAAATTTAAAACGTAGAGTCTTTGGGAAATTGTAAGATGAATTTTATTGTTGATAATAGAACGAGTGTTTCACACGTCATTCGGGGTAGTGCTAGTCGTCGGGCAAGTAAAATTCTCTTTCATTTACTTAAGCGGCCATTTAGAGACAGCGGTGGTATTTTAGTGGCGAGCGATCGCCGTCGTGGTTCTGATCGTAGAGACGCTTAAAGGCGACCATATCTTTCGATATACTTTCTGTGTGTTTATTTACGGCGTATCTACAGCATCTCAGATTCATCAAAACTGTATTCTTCTTCACACAAAGCGATCGCTTTGTTTATCTCTGAAATAATTAGGCGTTGGTTCTTTTCTGATACATTCGTTTGAAGAGAAAAGTTATTTATTTTTACGGGTTTAAATTTCTTTTGGCTGACATCGGGTGTTTGCCTGGTGCTGGTGTAAATGATAGCTCTACGGCCAGGTTTGGACTGGATAAAACTATTTGTATTTATATCGGTGAGATCAAACTGGTATTGTTTTAACCAGCGAGTGTCGGTATTTTCTGAATGCTCTTTAATTGCAACCTGACACGGGAAGTCTTCGTTATAAGATAGTTGATATTGAATATTGCTAGATGTTAGCAGCGCTGAGTTACTTTCTGAAAGAACGTTTTGAATTTTTTTTAATGAAGTGCTGATGGTTTCAGGCACAGTTTTAGAAACGATGTTAGTCGCAGTTTCAGCAGCGGTTTCAGTTTGTGTACATGCGGCAACAGTAATGCCTGTTACTGCAGCCATGATAAAGCCGCTTAGCTTTAATGCCATTTAGAAGAAGTAGGCAAGCTCGGTGCGTACACGATTATCTTTAATGAAACTTGCGAAGGTGCTGTTTTGTTTTATATCGCTAACACCGCGTGCTTCGAATGATAATTTCCAGCTATCACCAATACGGCGACTGGCTTCAACATTGTAGCTCAAACCATTACCTTCCAGATCGCCAATCACACTGGCAAGTATTTCAGTGCTCTGTGCATCGTTCAATGTTAAACGCGTGCCGAGAACCAGATCATTCTGGAAAGGGCTACTGGAAAAAATCTGACTAGTTACATCGTCATCTCTGCCATCGTATAAGTATTCTGAAATAATACCCAGGTCCATATTGGTATCCAGAATACCGACTAAAGTGTATTCGAAACCAGCTGCAGCGGAGGCAAACGTTTCTCCCTGACCGCTACGATTAATCGCCTCTAACTTCCATAACCAGCTACCGATAATGGCCTGTAGGTCGACACTGGTTTGTTTTATCTGTTCGTAGACAGGTACGATTGAAGTCGGTCTGTTGTTAACGATGGGGCCATTGGCAGTGAAACGAGGTTCGCGGCTGGTACCATTAAAGTGCGACAGTCCGAACTCCCAGTCACCAATATAGTGGGAGTATCGAATAGCAAAGTCGACATGGTGCTCTTCATCGCTGCTTTCGTAGACAGGATTATCGGTGTCTATAGGAATAGCGAAACGAGGGCGGCCGGCTGATCCTGGAAAAGTGCGTTCACGAAAACCGGGTAGTACAAAACCGGTTACCACGCCCCAGTCTCGAATAAGGCTGAGCCTGACCATGGGTTGTCCCAGTTTGTCTTCACTATCAAGATTCTCGACAGTATCGGACTGGTTGATGACATCAACCAGGTGTATCGATTCAGTTACACCCCAGAAAACTTTGCTGATACCTGCAACAATTTCCCAGTCAGTACCGGCATGTAACCAGGAAAGTTCTCTAATGTCGCCGTGACTACGCTCATCATCATGCTCATCTTTACGGTAAAAACCGGTGAAGCTGAAAAGATCATAACCATTGTTCCAGTCATGAAAAAATTCAGGTTCGATGGAGGCCGATACATACGACTCTTCCTGTTTAGGAAAAGCGGCATCGCGTGCAAACCAGAGATAATCAACCGTAACATTACCGCGCCATTCAGCAGCGATGGTGTTAGTTGCAGCTAAACCAGCCGTTGCTAAGATAAGCGCGGCGGGTAAGGCAGTAACAAAAGATTTTTTACTATTTTTAACGCACACGTTGCAAAGAGTTTTTATTGAAATCACGATCACTTAAACCTGCATTAAAATTATAGTTAGATTGTAACAGACGTGTACTTTTACCTGTCTGGTGGTTTTCCATATACATGTTATGTGCGCGCCAGTATTTATTTTCATACTGTTTGTAATCGTTTAATACCAGTGTTTTTAACTTCGCATTTTTTCTATCGAAGTATTCGATTTTACGTTCTTTATACTCGGCTTTATCCATCCATACAATCTGGCGAGTGTAACCCGATTTTTTGTCTACAGGGTAACGTTCGAAAACAAAGACGTCCATACCATCAAGTTTGTCATCGCGAATGTATTTGTAAGTGTACTTTTCGATTTCCTGTGAAGTAATGTCCTCGTAAGCAAACTCACTGCCCATGAAAGGGCCTGATTTGTTGTTTGAAGAAATACGTTTTACACGTTTTAAAGCAGGCAGGTATAACCATTGGTCATCAGCGCCTTCTTTATGGGTAAAACTTAAAAGTGCTGTACCTTTAACATCGGCGGGTTTGTCAAAAATAGTTAAGCCTTTGTCGCCATCACCTTCCACTTCTAATGTTTTTGAACGAATAACACGAACGCTTTCCTGACCCTGTTTGTTTTTCAAAACCATTTTAATATCAGAAGTGTAATTGCCAAAGCCAGTGTCGCGTTTGTCCGCTTCAGTGGCAATCGCTAATGCGTCCTGAGTTACTGCAGAAGCAGTTTCGCTAGTAACTGCTTCTTCGGCAAAAGCACTCAGTGATAGCGTACTAACAAAAAGTGCAGCAGCTAGTTTATTTATTGGTTTTATCATCATTTGACTCCTTCGTCATTAATATGAGTGGTCCCAGAAATAAGAAATCTAAAGCCAGTGCCAACCCAATTGTAATTGCAGTAAGTAAACCCATGCCTGCATTCATTTTAAAGGCGGACAAAGCTAATACGCTAAAGCCAGCCATTAATACAATAGTTGTAACCCATAATGCTGTGCCAACGGTTGAGTAGGCATAGCGGATTGCATCTTCTACGGATAAATTCTTTTCGCGTCTTGCGCGTAAATATTTGCTTAAAAAATGGATTGTGTCATCGACCACAATGCCCAGTGTCATACTCATTACGATTGATAATGAAACGCCCACTTCACCAACCAGTAAACCCCATACACCAAATGCTGCAATCGCAGGCAACAGATTAGGTAGTAGGCTAATCAGGCCGATGCGTACTGATCTAAATGCAACAATCAGTATTAGCGAAATTAAAATCAACGCTAAAATACTACCACTTAACATGCTTAACAAATTACGCTTACCAATATTGGCAAACATAACCGCAGGGCTGGAGCCTTCTTTTGCCATGCCTGCAGGCGCATTTTCTTCTAGCCAGCCACGTGCTTTTAATTCGAGGCTAAGCAGTTCGTTTGTTGTTAAGTTTTCGACCGTCACGTTCATGCGTGTGGCGGATTTATCGATGTCGACCTGATTGTTTAAATCCAGGCCGTATGGCAGTGACATTTCATACAATAATAAATACTGCGCGGCCAGTTCACGTTCTTCTGGCAATCGATAATAAGACTCATCATCGCCGTGTAAGTTCATATTTAATCGCTTCATAATGTCAGTAAAAACATTGACATGTATCACACCTTCTTGTGCGCGATACCAGTTGGCGAACTCATCAACTTTCTGTAAAAATGCCGGTTCATTCAGGCCGCCAGGGGTACCAGAGGATAATGAATAATCGATGGTGTAAATGCCAGTTAGATTGTCAGTGACAAAATCTGTAGCACTTCGGAACTCAATACTTTCATCAAAATATTCTACAAATTGATCGTTAAGTTCATTGCGTGGAATCGATGCTGCTAAAAGAGCAACAACAAGTAAGTTTGACCATAGCAAAACTTTTTTATTGGCAATAACAAACTCGGCCAGTGCAGACATTTTTTTCGATGTTGCATCTGGACCCTGCTTAACACGTATTGGTAATACGCTCATCAGTGCAGGTAAAAATGTAAGTGACAAAATCCATGCCGCAATAATGCCGATTGCAACCATGTTACCTAAATCACGGAAAGGAGGTGCATCACTAAAGTTCATGCTTAAAAAACCAATGGTTGTGGTTAAGCTGGTTAGTGTGATGGGTTGAAAGTTTTGTCGAATACTTTCAATCAGGGCTTCACGTTTTTCTTTGTTATTGCGTAACTGTTGAAGATAACTAACAAGCATGTGCACGCAATCAGCCACCGCTAGCGTGAGAATAATAGTGGGTGCGCTGCCAGAAGGTGGCGTCAAAGTAATGCCTAACCAGCCAGTTAAGCCCATTGCAGTTCCGATTGAAAATATAACAACAACTAAGGTTCCAAATACACCGGACAATGTGCGCAACATAAACCAGATACATGCCATTACCACCAGGAACATGATAGGCACTAATGACTTCATGTCCGCCTTTGCTGCTTCAGGGAAAGCATTGTTCATCATTACTGTACCAGTAAGGTGAATATCAACATGCGGGTTGGCTTCAGCAAACTTATTCACAAAGTCGCGGGTGAAATTAACCGCTTCAGGAATTTCTTTTTTCTGATCGATACCCGGAACCTGAATAGTGACATTGATTGCCGTTACATCACCGCTTTCGGAAACTAAACGTTTTACAAGCAGTGGTTCATTAAGCGCAACTTTTTTTACGGCGTTTAATGCGGTATCCATCATGTCCTTACCGTCTGTGTATAAATCACTAACGATCAGGTCATCGTCTACACCGCGGGTGTGTTGAAAATTGCTGAGTGAATCAACGCGGATTGAATGCGGGATCTGCCACGATTGTTCTGTTAGTGCTTCTACTGCGGCAAGTGTTTCGCGAGTGAATACTTTTTTATTTTTTGGCGCGATAGCAATTAGAATGTTATCGTTTTTGGTATAGGTATTTTGTAATTCTTCAAACGCAATTAACTGTGGGTTATCTTCACTGAAGAAAACGCGATAGTCGGTTGTGAGCGTCAGTAGACGCATACCTTTGGCTGCGCCAAGCGCGAGTATAATTGTCAGAATGATAATTAACCATCTGAAGCGTAAGACAGATTGCGCGAATTTTTCGATCATAATTGGCCTTGCTGAGTTTAAATTTTTATATAAATTAAAATTATTTAATTAATCTGATTGCTGGTCAGGTTAAAAAAGTAGTCTGTCATTCCCGAATATTTTTATCGGGAATCTATGTTTTTTAAGTCGCTGGATCCCCGATAAAAACATTCGGGGATGACAGTGAGGTCTGGCACATAATTAATGTTGAATCTGAGTGATACTTTCACTATTAATTGCACTAGACACACTGCGATATTTTATTAAATCGCTACTGACAAATTTTTTGCTAACTGATTTATGTTGCGATTTATTTTTTGCCACTTCAGTATGTGTCGCATGTTTTTTAGCGTCAAAAATATATTCAGGACGAATGACGCCAGCAAGAGGTTGGATTTCTTTGCTGCCACCAATGGGTTTTGGTAATGGTTTTAATATGTTAATGCGGTTTAGCTCGGTATCAACAGTGCGATCAGGTAACGTGCGTAGATAATAAGCAACAACAGCGGTTGCATCGACAATGTCACCATCAGGAGCTTTTAAAACTTTAATATCGAGTGCCTGACCACGATTAATTTTACCCGGATCATCAACGTACCAGTAGCCGCCCATTTGATAATAACGTGCAGGATCAAGTTTTTCGCCGTTGATACGGATGTTGCTGGCACGTAAACCAAATTCATTGTATATATCTAAATCGTAAGTGACACCGGAATAAGCAACAACCCAGCCGCCGCCCCAGCCACCAACATATTGTGTGAATGAACCCTGCAAGCCACGTTCAATGCTCCAGCGAATTTCATCACCTGAAATTAAACCGCAGGCAATTTGCGGGCCGATTGGAATGTAGTGATAAATGTCTTCCAGTTTAATCGGGCCGGGTGCAACGTGTGTGCCGTAACGGAAACCACGAATAACACCGACATCGGATTCACATGCACCTTTAAATGCGTCGGCTAAGAAATTGTGAGAAGAGCCTTCAACTACGGCGGGCATTTCTTTTGCATCTGAAAAGTTGGCACGGTGTAAGGCTTTTTTCGTGTAACCAATTACGGTATCAATCGGTGCGCGTAAAATTGATGCATTCATCGGATTAACATGCGGTACAAAATCACTGCCCTTAATAAATGTTTTACGAATGTCGGTTACAATAGCCTGAATTTTTTCATCTGGTTTATTGTTAATTTCGTTAATGCGATGACCTTTGAAATCCCACGAAGCAAGTTTGCCGTTCTTAACTTTAACGGTGAGCTCGCCAAGCATTGTACCGTCCTGACCTTCTTCGATTAGTAAGGTGCCGGATTTTGCAATTAATACTTGTGAGGTTTCTTCGTGCATGTCAGAAGATAAAACAATGTCGATACCGGGAATGGTTTCAACTAACTCAAGGTTACCGGCTAAACCACGTTCTGAAATTAAAACAATCAAATCGACTTTTTCCTCATTGCGTAAAAGAGGGATGGCCTGTTTCAGTTCTTCTTCGCCCGGTGTTAAATAAAAGCCTTCCATTACACGTGTACTAACAGCCTGTGGGCCACGGTCAGCAGCCAGTCCAATCATCGCAACCTTCATACCATCAACATCAAAGATTGACCAGGGTTTGACCACGCGTTTGCCTGCCATGCTTGCATACCGGGTTTCTGGAAATTCGTACAGTGTGGCGTAGTATAAATTTGCCGCCAGTGTGTTCCAGTTGGTTGTTGGTGGCTGACCGTTTTTGCCAGCGAATAACTCGCGGAATTTTTCGGTGCCGTAAACAAAATCCCAGTTGCCGGGTGCGAAGGCATCGATTCTAAATTCATTTAATACACGAACCATGGCATCGCCGCTGGTGTATAACGCTTCGGCAGAACCTTGAATAGTATCGCCAGTATTGACTGTTAAGGTGTTTTTATGACGTGCGCGAATTTTTTTAATTTGATCATAAACATAAGCGACACCACCAACCTGTTTACCAAAATCTTCAGTGCCTTCACGCATATTGGGACGAGGAATCAAATGTCCGTGCAAATCACCGATATGAATAAAAGTGACTTCGCCATCAGCAGCACTTGCAGAATGTAGCGGTAATAACGCCGATAATATCGTCGATAATAATACTGATGTAAT
The DNA here is from genome assembly GCA_964500555.1 of uncultured Thiotrichaceae bacterium. GTDB lineage: Bacteria > Pseudomonadota > Gammaproteobacteria > SZUA-229 > SZUA-229. Next base: position 10,828 of record CAZCOZ010000014.1, read on the forward strand.
TAATGATTTTCGTAACATAATAGTTTCGTTGGTGGTGTCGTCGATAGTGGTGTAATTTAAGTCTTTTTTAAGGGCGGATATAAGACCAGCCAGCCGTTTGTTTTTCGATTAACTCAGCAACACCTGATTGCACATAACGCACCTGTTGCAACATGTCGGATGGGCGAAGTTTGTGCGTGCGCATGGCAATTTCGCAGGCAACAACACGCACGCCTTCAGTAGTCACTTCTTTAATTTTGTCGGCAATAGGAATAGGTGCGTAATACTTAAGCGTTTTCACCCCAGGGCCGTAAACCACGATTTGTATTTCAATGTTTTCGGGGCCAAAAATATGTTGCACGTTACGTGCGGTATTTAACGCCGAAACCATTTTATCAATACTGTCTTCACTGACTTGAAGTAGTACACGATGCTTCACCTGTCCCGCGGCATTAACAGATAGTGTGAACATGCACAGTAACATTACAATAATTAAATGTTGTATTTTAGTCGTCATTATTTTTGTCATGATGTTCTTCCAGTTTTCAGTTGTCTTGTGTAGTGCTTTATTGTTAACAGCCTTAATCGGCTTCACTAATGTATCGGATGTTTTCTGCACCAATGGCTTCAATTAATCCACTTGTTCTTAAAATCTCATCTAGCTTGTTATCGCGTAACCACATAAACATCGAGCCACCTGCCTGTTTACGTTTGATGGATTCATTAATCAAAGAAGTCGCACCGGCTTCGTCCAGATTGTCGATATACTCACCTGCAATAATTAAGACGTTTTTACGTTTGTCCTGCGCAGCGATATCAACAAAGATACGTTCCAATGTTGCGGTGGAACCGAAGAAAATACTGCCTTGCATATGTACCACAGTTGCTTTGTCATCATTCACACCTTCAGGTAAATACTGACGTGCTTCGTTTGAGTTAACGATATCAATTTCAGGGCGTGACACACTGCGTAAGTAAACCACAATGGATAAGAAGATCCCCAACATAACCGCCCATTCAAGGCCACCATAAACGGTGACAAAAAGTGTTAGTAAAAATACAATGCGTGAAGTACCACGTACGCTGACCACCTTTTTAATGTATGCAATATCGATTAATCCCCAACCTACTAAAAACAGCACGCCTGCAACAACTGATAAAGGTAAATGTGCAAGTACGGGTGCGGCTAAAATAACAAGCAAGGCTAATACGGCTGCGGAAATAATACCGGTTAATGGTGTGCGTCCGCCGGCTTCAAGGTTGGCAGCGCTGCGATTAAATGATCCGCAACTTGGGTAACAACTGAGGAAAGAGCCGCCAATGTTTGATAAGCCCTGGCCAATCACTTCCTGATTGATATCGACAATTTGGCCAGACTTAACACCCATTGCGCGAGCAATAACGGCAGATTGCATTAAGCCTAAAAAGGCAATCATGAAAGAAGCCATGATTAATGCTTCAGCAACTTCATAAAATGTTGTTGGGCTAAAATCAGGCATGGATAATGGAATTGCGTCTAGTGATAAATAACCGAGTTTATCGACATTGATGTTTGAACCAAAAAAGACATTTTCATAGAACCATAAAGCGGCTATGCCAACACTGGTAGCAATAATAATGAAGGGCCATTTAGGGCGGTATTTTTTCACCAGTAAACCCGTTATGACCGTTAGTGCGCCTAATGATGCAGCGTACCAGTTGGCATGGGGTATTCTAAAAAACAATGAATACAAAGTGTCTTCCACCGGCTCGCCAGCTGAAACGGTTAGCCCAAAGAAATTGCCTAATTGCTGGATGATGATGACAAAGCCAACACCAATAACGAGAGCCATCATTACCGTATGTGAAAAATAATTAAATATGCCGCCGAGTCTAAATAAGCCCCAAAACAATTGAATGATGCCCACCATAAATGTAATGGTAAGGGTATACATAATAAAGTCTGGTGTGCCGATGCTGGTAATAGCACCGACTATCATAGCGATCATTACTGAAAGTGACGTATTTGGGCCAGATAATACGTGCCATGACGAACCAAAAAACGCACAGATAAGCACCGGAAAAATCGCCGTATAAATACCAATTTCAGGTGGCAGTTCAGCCAGTGTGGCTAATGCAATGGCTTGCGGCAGAATTAATACACCGGCAGCAATACCTGCCCATACATCTGCAGTAATAACCTTTTGGTTAAGTAAAGCAAACCAGGATAAAAACGGAAACAGTTTTTCTGCTCGTGTTGTTGATTGAGGAAGCGCCATTAGCCGCCACCGCCTTTCTTAGGTGCAAGACGATTCATCATAAAGGTTGTACGCGGATCGTCTGGACGGAAGTTAATCCAGATGTAGGCAGCAAGATCCAGTGCTTCATCATCGGTTAATGTGTAGCCTGCGCCTAAAGGCATATT
>CAZCOZ010000014.1:13310-23989 GCA_964500555.1 uncultured Thiotrichaceae bacterium
GGCGCAATACCGTCGAGACTAAATTTGAAACAATCCTGTATGCGTTCTTCGTAAGTAACTACGCGATGACTTTTGTTGCGCAAAATTGGGAAGTTAGGATAGGCGCCCCAAAGTGGTCCGCCATAAGGCTGGCGACCTTCGGCAATGTGACAACTGGTGCAATTTAAACCGTTGCCTGCAAAACGTTTTCCATAGACTTGCGTGTTCACGAAAATGTTACGACCCAGACGAATCATGTCACCGGTTTTATCATCGGGAATATCATCAACCATTGGGGGTACAAAAAATTCACCGGGGTTAACCACGGGAACGGTAATCAGATTTGACGGCAAACTAACGCGTGGCTCAACTAAACTTGGACGTACTTCCAGTGTGTCAATTTCAACTGCGAATACACTGCCGATAAAGCTGGTAGTAAGTACTATGGTCGTAAGCGAAAGTTTCACAGAGTGGATAAGAGTTATTTTTAAAGTCATCATTCAGTCCTACTTGTTCACTTTGAAAGATTGATTCGCGTAATACTTGGCGATCAAAATTTTGTCCGCATCAGTTAATAAGTTAGCGGTATTTTTCATCATGCTTAAATGATCGTTATCGCGCTTGCCGCTTTGCCACTTGTTTAACTGACTAACAATGTATTTAATCGGTTGCCCCGCTAGTGGTGGGAAATGTTCGCCGAAACCTTCACCCCGTGGACCGTGACAGGCGTCGCAACGCGGCATCATGTATTCAGGTTTACCGCGAATAGCGAGTTCCAGCCCGCGTTCCAGTGACTGAAAATCATTCGGCACAGGTGTCGCTTCAAAAGCTAATGATCCGTAGTAGTTTGCTACGTTAATGATTTCTTCATCCGTCATCGCTTTGGCAATAGCATTCATGACTGGGTCATGACGTGTGCCAGGGCTGTAGACGGTCAGGTCTTTATATATACGCGGTGTTTTGCTGTAGTCGCGTGCAATCGGTTCGATAGAGACGCCCATCCGAAGTGGGTCGCGAGCAAAATCACGTAATTGTTTTTCAATATATTTAGGGTGTAGGCCTGCAAGGCGTGGATTGCCAAGTTCAGTATTACCTTCGCCATTCGCGCCATGACAAACAGTGCAGGCGACTATTGTGTCTCGGCCAGAGGTGGCAAAAATTTTGCCTGCGGCAACCGCTTGAGGATTAAGTACAACGGGCTCCTCTTCACCTGGGCCACCGCATGAGCTTAATACTGCTACGAGAACAGGCAGCGTGAATACTATTTTATTCAAACGAATCATGGTCGTTTAATCCCCAGAGTTTTTATATCGTTAAATATTAAATTACAGTTAAAATATTTTATGCACTTACTAGCTTGTACATTTAACTACTACGCAAATCTAAATCGTCTTTAATGCAAGGCGTAGCGTTTCCATTTATGCTGCTTTGTGTCACAGCGTATGATCCTGCAGCTTAAATTTTTAAGCTTTAAAATTTAAGCTTAAAAATTGTATAAAACAGTGTTACTTTTTGCCGCTTTGTTTTGCTGCTTTGATTGCTTCAAATGCACCAGCGCCGCCATCGGGTTCGCTGGTAAAGCGTGTGTCGAGTGTGCCGTAAACGTACATTCCCAATGTCATTGAAATAACAAAAATAAAAATATTCGGATCGAATGTAACTAACGAAGCAAGTGCGGGGCCGGGGCAAAAACCGGCCAGTCCCCAGCCAACACCGAACATTGCTGAGCCGGCAAGTAAGCGGCCATCGATATCAACGCGTGTGGGCAGGCCGTAGCTTTTGGCTAGAACGGGCGTGTCGCGCTTTAATATGAAACGTTGACCGATGAAGTAAGTGACAACGGCGCCGAACATAACTAAAGCAAGGCTTGGGTCCCAGTTGCCCGCAATATCGAGGAAACCAATAACTTTAGATGGCTGTGTCATTCCGGACAGGTATAAGCCGACGGAAAAAATGAGGCCAACTAAAAAAGTGGTAATTGTTTCTGCGTTAAATCCAACTTTCATGACTATACGACTCCGCCAAATACGTGGTTAACAATAACGGCGGTTAACATACCGGTTGAGACAAACATAAAGGTGGCGACTAACGAGCGGGGTGCCATGCGTCCAACACCGCAAACACCATGACCACTAGTACAACCACTGCCTAGACGTGCGCCTATGCCGACGAGGAGGCCGGCAACAATGATAGCAAGTGTGCTGCGGTCCAATTGGCCTGACTCAATAGTGCCCGATTGAAATATTGGTGCGCAGAATGCGCCTACCATCAAACCACCTAAGAAAACCAGTCGCCAGCCTGAGTCGCCTTTAGCGGCTGTAAGTAAGCCGCCGAAAATCCCGCTCACACCACAGATACGGCCATTGAACAATAAAAAAATGAGAGCGGCCAGGCCGATCAGTACGCCACCAATAAATGATGCTAAAGGCGTGAAGTTTTCCATAAAGCTAATCCCCAAAATTATTTAAACCTGTTTGGACGTTTTCTAAACAGGTTCCAATTCAGGCGGTGCATTATAATGAAATTCTAATATTAGTAAATACCAATAGTCTACTTTGTGCCATATTGGCATCTTTTATTTATAGCTAATTGATAAATGTCATTGATAGGGTTAATAAATAAAAATTTCAACCTTATTCTATTAAATCAAATCAATGTGTTGATGTCTATAAGTATATAAAAAACTTTGTAATTTAATTATTTTTATTATAATGATAATTAAATTAGTTTTTATTGGTTTTTTTTGATGTATTTGTATTAATTAATAAAATATTCTATTCTTGTTTTATTAATTAAGTACTTCTAATATAGATTATGTCTTAATATTATCTGATATGTTTGTTTTATCTGCAATTTTTATGATTAGTGATAAAAAATAAATATTTTTATTACTTTATTGAAAAAGTGCATGTCGAGTCTGGCTGGATAAATTATTTAATTAATATAGTGATTTGCGGTTAAAGACTGTTATTTTTCCTATACTTACGAATATGTAGAATTAAGGAAAAGTATAGAGATGGCATCCCCTCCAGAAATTTTGTTTGTCGACGATTCTCGTTCAGTGCGTAAGCTGGCGAGTAAAATATTTGATGGTAAGTATGAAATAGTTACCTGTGATAATGCGGCGGAAGCGTGGGATAAGCTACGTATTGTGCCGTCAATCAAAATTGTTTTCACCGATATCCAGATGAAGGACATGACGGGGTTTGATCTATTAAAAAATATCCGTGAATCGAATAATACGCGGTTGGCGACGATGCCAGTGATTATGATTACCGGTGCCGAAGATACGGACGAGGGGATGCGGCAGGTATTTGAAGCGGGCGCAACTGATTTTATTGCTAAGCCATTTAAGCAAATGGATTTGTTGAGCAGGGCTTATTCCTATATCAAATTAAGTGAGCAGGTCAGTAAGCTCGAAGATCAGTTGGGTATCGACAAGTTATCGGGTTTATATAATTCGACTTCAATGAAACAGCATGCGGTGAAATTTTTAGCTTTTGCCCAGCGACATAACACTGCTTTCAGTATTGTCTATCTTGAGATGATTGAGTTTGAAGATATTGTGAAGCAACACGGTAATCGTATTGCGGCGCAAATTTTATTAGCCGTTGCTAACAAGTTGAAGAAAAAAATTAGAAGTGAAGATGTTGTTGCTCGTACTGGAACCAGTCAATTTGCCATTTTACAGCCAGCATGTAGCAGCGTTAAATCACAGGTGAGTATTAAGCGTGTAGTTGAAGACGTTGAAAAAATTTGTTTTAAACTGGGGCAGGAAGAGCTAAAAATAACCATGGCTATTGGCATTTGTACGGCTGATGTTGCGATTAAGCAGACGGTGAGAGAATTACTTTCGCAGGCGAGTCAGTCTGTGGCCGCTGCGCGAACGGGGAATAATCGGTGCGTTGTTTTCAATGAATCGTCGCATGAGAAAAGTCAGCGTATCGATATTCTTAATCTGGGTCTAGCGAGCTCATTTAGTTATATCATCGATGGTGAATATGACAAAGTGCCACCAGCTCATCTTGATTTGCTCAAGGAGAAAATGTCTGCTTTTTTTGACTATATGAACCGAGAAATGAGCAAAGGCCAGACGTCAGCAAAAGTTATTGAAATAAAACCTGTGAGCTATTAGCTTTTATCTTTGAATTTCAAGTGGTTTAATTACTATGTTTTACACACATTTAGTTGTGGATTAACCGTTGACTACTCAGATAAGCGGTATATAATTCAGTTAGCTTGAAAGTAAGCCTTAATATTTATGCACACTATTTCGATGTTCAGTCTTTAGTACCTCATCTTGTTCTACATAAGTAATATCAGCTTTTCTAGCACAACCGCCTTAGCTTGTTTAGTAAGGCTTAATTTTACTTTGAAAAAATAGGATATATTTATGTCTACAACTACTGGTACCGTTAAATGGTTCAACGAATCTAAAGGTTTTGGTTTTATCGAGCAAGAGTCTGGTCCAGACGTTTTTGCTCATTTCAGTGCAATCTCAGGTTCAGGTTTTAAAACTTTGACTGAAGGCCAAAAAGTTCAGTTCACTGTAACTGAAGGTCAAAAAGGCCCACAGGCTGAAAATATTGAAGCTATCTAAGTATTAGATAGTTTGCAGTACTAAAAAGGGTGAAGCCTAACGGTTTCGCCCTTTTTTATTGCAGTGTTAGAATGCATTGTATTGATTGAATAATTACCTATAAGCGCAATAACGCTACCTTTAAATGATAAAAGCATTGACCCAAAAAGTTACCCTGATTTTATTGCTTAGTTTATTAAGTAGTCAGTTTGTGCATGCGGAAATAAAAAACTATCAATATGACGGCAAGCTACCCTTTGTGCAAATGATGCTAAATATGATGGTTGCAATGGGTATTTTAGATAGAGTGCCAGTTAGTGGCATTTATAACAGGTATGGTCAGTATGGGGTGTCGAATAATCGATATGCTGGTTTATGGAATAGGGGTAATTCCAACTGGGGTAATACTAATGGGAATAGCACTAATTGGGGGCAGCCGAGATGGGGTGTTTTGCCTGAAGAGAGTTATTCGCAAAATAATTACTCGTGGTATGGGCCTCAAGGTACTTCGCCTGTAATGAAGTCTGACCTTGATGGGTGGGTTAATGAGCCCTGGGAAATGTCCGTCTGGAATAATAAAAAGCAAAACAAAAAAAATGGATCTGAGCGGAGTAGCAATGATTTTGCTGCGAAAGAAGATGATGGAAATAGGCTGCAGTCGACTAAGCAGGCTACAGACAAACGGTCGATTAAGTTAAAACAACCGATTAGGTTAAAACAAAAGGCATGTGTGACTGATTTTTGTGGGCTGCAAGCACCGAGCTTAAATGGTTTATGGGTAAGCCAGGAAGGGGAAATGTTAGGTGTTAAAAATAACAGCTTTCTGTGGAGTGATGGGCAATCGCGACATTTAACGGGAAATATTAAGCTTAAAAATAACTATTTACTCGTTAGTGCGGATGATTCTCAACAACGCATGTATTTTAAATATAAGTTAGATGGCAATCATTTATTGATGATGCAACCTGACGGCAGGGTTCGTGACTTTAGGCGAGTATCGAATGGGCAGAGTGGTTCTTCTGGTTATGTTCCCACCATGCAAGGTAATAGCAGAAATTATTACTAAAAAATAATGCTTATGAGCTGGTTTTCAAGAACTGGGTTTCAAGAGCTGGTTTTCAGGAGCTGATTTTCAAGCACTAAGCCGATCTCCTGCATATTCTCTTTTTGTTGAGTGAATGCTCGCATTTCCAAAACACCTTTCGTGTTAAGCGAAATAATAATGTAATACGTGTCTTTGTAACTGCTTTCTTTTATATCAAGTAGTGAAGGTTGCGCATTTGTTGTTGGGTGAGAGTGTACAATCGCAAATAATTCCTGCTTCTTCTCGCGCATTTTTTTCATGGCTTTAATTTGCTGTGGCGCATCCATTGTAAAACGACAGCTCGGATTTTTTGAAACATTATCAATGCGGTAATAATCTTTATTGTTGTCTACACTATTACCGATTAAGCCGCAGACTTCAATCGTCGGATTTTTTTGCGCATGCGCTAAAATTTTATTGACTAAAGGTCGCGGTAGAAAAAGTGTTTGGTTGCTAGTCGTCATAATCTTCTAGTAGTTATAATTTCCAATCATAATTTTTCATATGGACTTTAAATAGTGATGCTTTAATAATAATGCATTAATTGCAGACATCACAGTTGGAGTCTTTCTTTAACTTCATTGTGCGCCATTCTAAGGCAAGCGCATCGAACAATAATAACCGATTTTTTAGTGTGCAACCTATATCGCAAATTAATTTTATTGCTTCTAGTGCCTGCATGCTGCCGATAACACCGACCACAGGTGCAAGGATGCCGTTGTCGCTGCAATTGCTGCTTTCTTCGTTGTTGTTCTCATTGCTGCTTTCGTTATATAAACAGGCGTAACAGGCGCTGTCCTGCTGGCGGAAATCAAATACACTTATTTGTCCTTCGTATTGTATTGCTGCCGCAGAGACTAAAGGGGTTTTCTTAGCAACGCAGGCGCGATTAATTAAAAAACGCGTAGTGAAATTATCGCTGGCATCAATAACGCAATCAGCGGTGAAGAAGTTTTCTTTAAGCTCATCAAGTGATAATTTTTTATTGATACAGGTAATGCTTGTTTCTGGATTTATTTCGTGTAATGTCTTTTTTGCAGATTCAACTTTGCTGTCGCCAATAGTTTGTGTGCGATGAACTATTTGCCGTTGTAAATTACTGTGCTCAACATGATCAAAATCAATCAAGGTTAATTTCCCAACGCCTGCAGCAGCAAGATACATTGCGGCGGGGCTACCTAAGCCACCGATACCAACAATAACGACGTGTGCATTTTGTAATTTTTGCTGACCTTCAATACCAAACTTAGGTAGCATGATCTGACGACTGTAGTGCAGCATCTGTTCGTCGCTAAAGGTTATTTTATTCTCGGCCATGATGCATCTTTTTAGTTTTTTTATTCAGTTTTTTTATTTATGGATGCCTGCGGTCATTCTGCAATGTCCGGCAAGATCATTTCTCTGGTGGATGTTTTTATAACCGTTGCGCGTAAAACATTCAGCAGCGAGTGTTTTTTGATTATACCCGTGTTCAACAATTAACCAGCCACTCGCCGATAAATAATTTTTTGCCTGTGAGCATAAGTGTTCAATATCATCCATGCCAGTTCTGCCGGAAATTAAAGCCGTCTCCGGTTCAAAGCGTACATCACCTTCAGCAAGGTGGGGATCATTGATGGCAACATAGGGTGGGTTACTGACGATAATGTCAAACGGCATAGTATCAAACGAACTACCATCAAACGGACTTTCATCATGTCTTTCATCAAAGCCGCGTTGATTTATATTTTGAAACCAGTCGCTTTGAATGAATGTAACGTTTTTTGTATTAAGTGCTTCGCTATTTTCTTTGGCAAGCGTTAGTGCTGATGCTGATATGTCGCTGGCTGTTATATTCCAGTCCGGTTTTTCGCTGGCCAGGGTGATAGCAATGGCGCCTGTTCCTGTTCCCATGTCGAGTACGGATATGTTTTCTTTTTTGCCGAACATATCCAGAATAAATTCAACTAAGGTTTCAGTTTCTGGGCGAGGGATAAGCGTTGAGTTATTTACTTTAAAATTTAACGACCAGAATTCTCGTTGCCCTGTTAAGTGCGCGATGGGTGTTCCTTGCTGGCGCTGTTCTATTGCATGTTTAAATTTTTCTAATTGCTGTATGTTGAGTTCCTTTTCTGGCCAGGCAATAAGGTGAGCACTGTTGCAGGTTAATATATGGCTTAATAGTACCTGTGCATCCAGGTTTGCAGAAGGACTTGTTTCAGCAAAAGATTGAGTAGCGTATTGCAATGCTTGCTGAATGTTCATCGCCTGTTTGATAGATTATTCGTCGGATAAGCTGGCAAGTTGTTCTGCCTGATATTCGTTAATTAAAGGTTCCAGTATTTGATTTAAATTACCCTGGACCACTTCGTCTAATTTGTATAGTGTTAAATTAATGCGATGATCAGTCACCCGACCTTGTGGGAAATTATAGGTGCGAATACGTTCTGAACGATCACCGCTACCGACTAAGCTTTTACGTGTTTGCGCTTGCTCAGCTTGTTGTTTTTCTATTTTTGCATCCATGATTCGCGCTTGCAATAAAGACATCGCACGTGCTTTGTTTTTGTGTTGTGAGCGCTCGTCCTGGCATTCAACAACGGTACCTGTCGGAAGATGTGTCAACCTGACTGCGGAGTCTGTTTTATTAACATGCTGGCCGCCGGCACCTGACGCGCGATAAGTATCAACACGTAAATCAGCAGGGTTGATCTCGATTTGCTCAATGTCGGCCACTTCTGGCATTACTGCAACGGTTGCGGCAGAAGTGTGAACACGTCCCTGTGATTCTGTTTCGGGTACGCGCTGTACTCGGTGTGCGCCCGACTCAAATTTCAATTGTGAATAAGCACCGTTACCGATAATGCGCGCGATGATTTCTCGATAGCCACCGTGCTCACCAATATTCTGATTGATGATTTCAACCTGCCAGCGTTTGGTTTCAGCAAAACGGGAATACATGCGAAATAAATCACCGGCAAAAATAGCGGCTTCATCACCACCTGTGCCAGCGCGAATTTCAAGAAAGATATTACTGTCATCATTAGGGTCTTTTGGTAATAACAATTTTTGTAATTCTAACTCGAAAGTTTCAGCTTTTTTGCTGGCATCCTTTTTTTCTTCGGCAGCCATTTCGCGAACATCAACATCGTCATCTTTAAGCATTTCTTCGGCTGCTTCAATGTCTTCCATTGCGGTGTTGTAACTTTGAAAGCAGGTGACAACAGGTTGGAGTTGAGCGTATTCCTGAGACAATGCGCGAAATTGATTTTGATCGTTAATAATGCCGGGATCAGCAAGTAGTCCGGCAATTTCTTCGTGACGGTCAATCAGGCGATGAAGTTTATTTAGTATGGATTCTTTCACTGTTTGTCCACTGGTTGGTTTTCTAGTGAGGTTTCTGCTTTTTTGTCATCAACCGTGTTTATTTCAACGCTAGTTTTACTATTTGCGTTTTTATCTAAAAATAAGTTTTGCGCGATGGCTAAAATATCATCGCGATTTTCTTTGCTTGCCTGACGTAATTGGGTGCTTGGTTGGTGTAAAAATTTATTGGTTAGCGTGTGCGCAAGAAAATCGAGAACCTGTTCGATATCTTGCCCGGTGGCTAATTGTTTTTTGGCTTTGTTTAATACTTCTTCGCTAATGTTCTGCGTGTGTTGTCGTATTTGTGCGATTACGTCAACCGCACCAAGTGAGCGTTGCCACTCTAAAAAATGACTCACTTGTGTGTCTATAATTTCATGTGCCTGCTGTGCAGCCTGTTGTCTGTTTTCCATGTTTTCTTCGATCACGGATTGTAAATCGTCAACACTGTAGAGATAGACATCATCGAGTTGATTGACTTCAGGTTCGACATCACGAGGCACGGCAAGATCAACCATAAAAATGGGCTGGTGCTTGCGTTCCTTTAAAGCACGCTCGACAGTGCCTTTACCAATAACAGGTAGTGGGCTGGCGGTTGACGAAATAACAATGTCACTGCGGTGAAGGTGTTCGCTAATTTGTTGCAGGCTAATGGCTTCGCCGTCAAATTTATCAGCAAGTTTTTGTGCGCGTTCGACGCTGCGATTCGCAATGATTATCTTTCTCACGCCTTGCGAATGTAAATGTCGCGTGGTCAATTCAATGGTTTCACCTGCGCCAACCAGCAATACAGTCGTTTGTTTTAAATCACCAAAAATTTGTTTTGCTAAACTGACCGCGGCAAAGGCAACGGATACCGGACTGGAGCCAATATCGGTATCGGTACGAACCTGTTTTGAAACGGCAAAAGCGCGTTGAAATAATTGGCCTAATAATTGTCCGATGGTGCCATGTTTGTTCGCCAGGGCATAGGCGTCTTTCATTTGTCCTGCGATTTGTGGTTCACCCAGAATCATCGAATCTAAACCACTTGCAACTTCCATTGCGTGTCGAATAGTGGCCTGGTGTGAGTGATGATAAAGGTGTTGCTGGATCTGAGAAAGTTCTACACCGTGAAACCGACTGAGCCAATTGATGATAGTCTGGGCAGAGCTGGTATTATTTTCAATAGAACTTTTATCGGATGTCACGCAATAAAGTTCAGTACGATTACAGGTCGATAAAATACTCGCTTCGAGGACATTATCCAGCTTTTTTAGACTGACTAAAGCCTCAGGCAATGTTTGTGGGGTAAAGGCAAGCCGTTCGCGCAGATCAAGAGGCGCGGTTTTGTGATTGATACCAAGTGTAATCAAAGACATAGACGGTATGCGAAAATACAGTGGAGGTTAAAGTTAATCTGTAAATAGTCAGTAAAGCCGGCAATTTTGAGGGATGCATGGACTTAACTCAAGCTGAATCCTGCTTTTTTACCATATTAACGTCGAAATCATTCCAGATATTGTCATTATCAATTGAAAATGCGTTATATTCTAGTGGTGAAACCGACTTAAACCATTTTTAAGATGTCTACTGTGAAGCGCCTGTTTTGAGAGATTTATTTAGAACGTAATGGTTGAATTTTGGTGCGTTAACCCCGATGTAAATAGTTATGATGTACAAATGTAATTCTAAAGTTATTCTTACGCTGAT
>CAZCOZ010000014.1:24089-28589 GCA_964500555.1 uncultured Thiotrichaceae bacterium
GTTTCAAATCATCCCGATATTAATCTTGATGCCGACATGCTGTTTAATTTACTGGCGGCGGAGTTTGCCGGTAATGCGGGCGATATTGATGCTTCCCTTAAATATTATAATCAGGCCTCACAATCGATTGAAGACGGTCGTATTGCGCAGCGCACAGCGTACATTGCACTTTACGGTAAAAAATATAAAGAGGCGTTAACCGCGCTAGATCGTTGGCGTGAGCTGGATCCAGACTCGTCTGATTTATCAAGAATGTATGCGGTGACATATCTCAAACTTGAACAGCCTGAGAAAGCGGTGCCTCATATAGAGACGATTCTTACTCGCTCGCCAGGATCCTCGGCTGAGAAAGCAGTTGCAGTCAAAAATCTACTAGCGAAAGAAGCGAGTGTGGAAGACGCTTACGTTATTCTACAAAAATTAAATACAGCGGAGCTGAAAGCATCAGATGTACAGGGGAATGCTCAACGTCAAAAAAATCAGCACCTTTTAATTTTACAGTCGCGTTACGCTGCTCAGTTGCAGCATTATGATGAGGCGCTATTATTGCTCGATGAGGTTTTAGAAAATGATCCATCATTACACGATGTATTGGTTATTAAAGCGAGAATTTTATCGACTCAGGGGAAGCAGGTCGAAGCGGCTGAACTAATACAGCAAGTTGTAGCGAAGTTTCCTGACAACCTGATTTTAAGAAAACAGTATGCCCGTATATTGGTTGAGCAACGCCGCTTGCAAGCAGCCGTGTCGGAATATGAAATTTTGTATGAGAAAGCACCTGCTGACAGTGATGTGGCAATCAGCTTGGCGCTGTTGTATATCGAAACCAAACAATTGGATAAAGCAACGGAAACACTCAAGCAGCTTGTCGTTTCAGATAAAAAAGTAGATGTGGCTAATTATTATCTTGGTCGAATTTCGCAAAATAAAGGTGATGACAAACAGGCAATTTCGTATTATTTAAAAGTCCTAAAAGGTAATTATCAATTTGATGCGCAAATGCGCACGGGTATTTTGCTGGCCGACTTAGGTAAGCCCAATGATGCATTGGCAAAATTAGAGGCATTGGCCGAAGTGCAAACTGAGTGGCCATTGCGTGTGAAAGCATATCTTGCACAAGGTGAAGTATTACGTAGCCAGCGACATTATGAAGAAGCGGTGGAAATGTATAGTCGTGCCTTACAACAAAATCGTGATGATACTACTTTGCTTTATGCGCGAGGTCTGATGGCAGAAAAAGTTGATCGTTTAGATATGGCAGAAGCTGATTTTCTAAACGTTATTTCACAGGAACCTGAAAATGCAAATGCGCTCAATGCGTTGGGTTACACTTTGGCGGATAGAACAGCGCGTTATCAGGAAGCATTAATGTATATTCAACGAGCCGTGGAGCTTGTGCCCGATGATCCTGCCATACTGGATAGCCTAGGATGGGTAAGTTTTCGTTTAGGTAATATAGATGATGCACTAAAGTGGTTGTCGAAGGCTTTTAACAAACTTGAAGATGCGGAGATTGCTGCGCATTATGGTGAAGTGTTGTGGTACAACAACCAAAAACAAAAAGCACGTGAAGTCTGGGAAATAGGTAAGAAGCAGAATGCGGACAACCCTGTTTTAGTAGAAACCTTAAAACGTATTCAGCCTTAATCAGAGCGTCATTATTAAAGCGTCTTTAATTTATGTTTGAATTCATTTCTATTCTTAATTAATATTTTTTACCATTCGTAAAACATTATGACCTGTCACTTTTTTACCCGTGTTGCTTTTTTTTCGGCAATTTTATTACTTACGTCATGCGCAAGTTTGCATCAACCAGTAATAGAAAAAGAGCAGGAAAAATTAGATAAAATACCTGCTAACTGGGCGAGTGAGCAGGTGCAACGTAAAGCAATTAGTCAGTGGGAAGTACGCGGACGGTTGGGGATACAAAGCGAATATAACGGTGGCAGTTTAGATATTATCTGGAAACAGGCGGGTGATGATTTTTCCATGCGATTGATTGCACCCCTGGGGGCAGGCAGCTATTTAATTCAGGGTGATAAAACGTTTGCTGAGATTCGTTTCCCAGATGGTAAGAAGAAAATAATTAATAGTATTGAGGATGTTTTCGCATCTACTTTTGATGTTGAGTTGCCAGCGAGTGCGTTGATTGACTGGATACGTGGTATTCCAGCGAGCGCCTTAACATTGGAAAAAATTGACTGGAACGAACAAGGCCTAATGAAGTATGCGGAACAATCAGGCTGGAATATAAATATATCGAAATATGCGGGTGATACAATAGCCATGCCCCATGCCATCTATTTAAGTCGAGATGATAATGCTGAATTAGATATTCGTTTATTGCTCAGACGTTGGTTGCTGGACGATTAATTATTTCTATCGAAAGTGCTGCTTTCAATTAGAACCGAAAATTTAGGTTTTTACCTCTGTGAATAAACAAATTTGGCCTGCGCCAGCGAAATTAAATTTGATGTTGCATATTACAGGGCGGCGAGAAGATGGTTATCACGAGTTACAAACTGTTTTTCAGTTTATTGATTTTTCTGACGAGCTAGAGTTCCAACTGCGCAGCGACAATGAAATTAACCGTCATTGCGATGATTTTGCTGTACCTGAAAATGAAGATATTATCGTTCGGGCGGCTCGTTTGTTACGCGAAAAATATCAGCAGAATACATATCAACATAAAGCCGTTACAGAGAAAAAACTTGGTATTGATATTACGCTTAAAAAAAATATTCCAATGGGGGCAGGTTTGGGCGGTGGCAGTTCCGATGCGGCAACGACATTGGTGGCGCTGAATGCATTATGGAAAATGGATTTTAGTGTCGATGAACTGGCGGATATGGGGCTTAATTTAGGGGCGGATGTGCCTGTATTTGTCCGAGGATTTGCTGCGTTTGCGGAAGGAATCGGTGAAAAATTAAGCCCAGTAGAGCTGGATGAAAACTGGTACACCGTATTGATTCCAGCAGTCCATGTTTCCACAAAAGAAATCTTTTCTCATCCGCAATTGACACGGGATTGTTCTGCCATCAAACTATGCGACCTTTCGCGGCGTGAGTGGCGGAATGTGTGTACGCCAGTGGTTGCAAATAGTTACTCTGAAGTAGCTCAAGCTATTGATATTATTAATAAATATTCAAAGGCGCGTATGAGTGGTACAGGTGCGTCGGTATTTTCAAGTTTTGATACAAAAGTACAGGCGGAAGATGTTTTACAAAAAATTAAACAAAACCCGATTTCAAAGTCGTGGTTTAGCTTTGTAGCAAAGGGTTTAAATCAATCGCCATTGCGACATTGCGCAGAATCTCAAAGCTAGATTTGAGTAAGAATTATTGGGCCGTCGCCAAGCGGTAAGGCACCAGGTTTTGATCCTGGCATGCGTAGGTTCGAATCCTGCCGGCCCAGCCATATTTAGGAAAAAAATTGTCGCAATAGGATTGTAACAATCGTGTTTGTAAAGCACATGATATTAACTGGATAGACTCCTAAGCTAAAAAATTGTATTAGCTCCGCCATTGTTCAACAAGAGATAAACAAGGTGAACCAAGAAGACGATAACCAGTTGATGATATTTTCGGGAAATGCGAACCCTGAATTAGCGGCACGCATTGCAGAATTATTAGGTACGCGACTGGGGAAAATTAGTGTTGAGACATTTAGCGATGGAGAAATTTGCGCTGAAATAATGGAAAACGTACGCGGTCGTGATATTTTTATTGTGCAGTCAACATGTTCACCGTGTAACGATCACATAATGGAATTGATGGTGATGATTGATGCAATGCGTCGCGCTTCGGCGAATCGGGTGACTGCGGTCGTGCCATATTATGGTTATTCGAGGCAAGATCGTAAACCGCGTTCGGCGCGTGTGCCGATTACTGCGAAAGTAGTTGCCAATATGCTTGCAAGCGTAAAACTGGATCGAATATTGACAGTTGATTTGCACGCAGATCAAATTCAGGGTTTTTTTGATTTGCCGATAGACAACGTTTACGCATCGCCGATTTTGTTAAAAGATATCTGGCAGCAGCGGCATGAAAATTTGCTTGTGGTTTCACCGGATGTCGGTGGTGTAGTTAGAGCGCGCGCACTTGCCAAACGTTTAGGTGATGCGGATTTGGCTATTATCGATAAACGTCGACCAAAAGCGAATGTCTCCGAAGTGATGAATATTATTGGTGACGTTGAAGGTAAAAATTGCGTTATCGTTGATGACCTTGTCGATACCGCAGGTACTTTATGTAAAGCAGCTGGTGCGTTAAAAAAGCAAGGTGCAATCAGCGTTTCGGCTTATTGTACGCATCCCGTGTTATCGGGCAATGCAATAAAAAATATAGAAGAATCTGTACTGGATGAATTGGTTGTTACCAACACTATTCCTTTGTCTGATGAAGCGCAGCAATGTACGCGCATTCGACAGTTATCAATTGCCACAATGTTGGCTGAGACAATACGGCGGATACATATGGAAGAGTCTGTCAGTGAGATGTA
>CAZCOZ010000014.1:28689-31394 GCA_964500555.1 uncultured Thiotrichaceae bacterium
CTTCCAAACGTACTTCATTTGGTCGCGAATGAAGGAATTTAAACTAAAGAAAACTCGGAGAGAATCATGAGTATAGAACTAAACGCTACATTGCGTGATGACATGGGGAAAGGTGCGAGCCGCCGCCTGCGTCACGCAAAAAAATTTCCCGCTGTGGTTTATGGCGTAGGTAAAGACGCTGTTTCGATTACATTGGAACAAAAAGACGTACAACATAAATTGCCGAACGAAAATTTTTATTCGCAGGTGTTGTCATTAAATATTGCAGGTACTGCAGAAGATGTATTACTGCGTGATATCCAGCATCACCCTTATAAACAGGAAGTGATGCACATGGATTTTATTCGCATTGATGCGAAAAAAGTTGTACATGTATTTTCTCAACTTCATTTTGTTGGTGATGATGTATCGCCTGGTGCTAAAACAGAAGATGGTGTTGTTAACCATGTGATCATGGAAGTTGAGCTTGAATGTTTGCCTAAAAATATTCCTCAATTTATCGAAGTTGATCTTTCTGAAATGCATGTTGGTGATGTGATTCATTTATCTGATCTTAAACTACCTGAAGGTGTTGAAATATTAGCGCTGAAACATGGTGAAGAACACGATACGGCTGTTGTGGGTATGCACGTTCGTAAAGTGGTTGAAGAAATTGAAGATGAAGCTCCTGAAGCACCTGAAACTGAAGGTGATGATGACGCTAAAGCTGAAGATGAAAGCAGCGATGATAAGGAATAAGATGGCAGGGGATAATATGGGTTACTATGTCACCTAGATCTATCGATCTTAAGGTCATCGTTGGGCTGGGAAACCCTGGTTCAAAATATTCTGAAACCCGGCATAACGCCGGGTTTTGGTTTGTGGAAGAGGTGGCTCGGAAATACTCTGCAACGTTTCGGCAGGAAAAGAAATTTCATGGCGAGGCTGCAAAAGTTTCTATCGAAGGAAAGGACATTTGGTTATTAAAGCCAGATACATTTATGAACGGCAGTGGTCTTTCAGTAAAAAGCCTGTTGTCTTTTTATCGAATAACAGCAGAACAATTGCTAGTCGCGCATGACGAAATTGATTTGCCGCCAGGAACGATTAAATTGAAATTATCGGGTGGCCATGGCGGTCACAATGGCTTGCGAGATATTATCAGTCAGCTTGGTTCAAAAGATTTTCACCGCTTAAGAATCGGTGTGGGTCATCCCGGCAGTAAAGACCAGGTTGTGGATTATGTTTTGCGAAATGCCTCACGTGATGATCGTATTCTAATTGATAATGATATTGATGCAGCTGTTCGAATAGTGCCTGACCTGGCCGTCGGTGCACTTGAGCCAGCAATGCAAACGTTACATAGTAAGTAGTTCCAGGAGAGTAAACAGTGGGTTTTAAATGTGGCATTGTCGGTTTACCCAACGTCGGTAAATCCACCTTATTTAATGCATTAACCAAAGCTGGTATTCAGGCGGAAAATTATCCGTTTTGTACCATCGAACCGAATATCGGCATTGTGTTCGTGCCTGATTCACGCATGGATAAGCTTGCAGAAATTGTTCAGCCCGAGCGTGTGGTGCCAACCTCAATGGAATTTGTTGATATCGCAGGTCTAGTAGCAGGTGCGTCCAAAGGTGAAGGTTTAGGTAATAAATTCCTCGCCAATATTCGTGAGACCGATGCAATCGCACATGTCGTTCGTTGTTTTGAAAATGATGATGTAATCCATGTCGATGGAAAAATAAATCCAATCCATGATATTGAAGTGATCGATACCGAATTGGCATTGTGTGATTTGGAGTCAGTAGAAAAAGCAGCTGACAAAGTCGGTCGTGTTGCAAAAAGTGGTGACAAAGAAGCGAAAGCAAAGTTTGAACTGCTAACAAAAGTTGTTGAGCATTTAAATGAAACCAAACCCGTTCGTTCGATGGGGTTGAGTGAGGATCAGTTAGATGATTTGTATGATCTACATCTGCTAACAGTTAAACCGGTTATGTATATTGCCAATGTTGCTGACGATGGTTTTGAAAATAACCCTCATCTGGATGTAGTGAAGCAACGTGCAGAAGCTGAAGGTGCTGCCGTAGTTGCAGTTTGCGCTTCGATAGAAGAAGAGTTAATCGAGTTGGAAGCTGACGAAGCAAAAGAATTTCTCGAAGAGCTAGGCTTAGATGAGCCAGGTTTAAATCGAGTGATACGTGCGGGTTATAGCCTGCTGGGTTTGCAAACCTACTTCACCGCAGGCGTTAAAGAAGTTCGTGCCTGGACTGTAGCCATCGGCGCAACTGCGCCCAAAGCAGCAGCCGTCATTCACACCGATTTCGAAAAAGGCTTTATTCGTGCAGAAACCATTGCCTATCAGGATTTTGTTGATAATAACGGTGAACAGGGAGCGAAAGAAGCCGGTAAGTTACGTGTTGAAGGCAAAGACTATATTGTTAAAGACGGTGATGTCATGCATTTTCGCTTTAATGTATAAATCTGCTGAAAAAAATCGAATAGACTGGTTAGTATACCGCTGTAAATATTGACAAAAAGCCAATAAAACAGCAAAATTCCCGCCCTTCAATAAGCCCTCAAACGAGATGCTTTAAAAGAAGTCCATTCGGATAACTTTGTATTGATGTTAGTAAGCAAAAAATAAAGGTCATGTAGCTCAGCTGGTTAGAGCACGGCATTCATAATGCCGGGGTCGGTGGTTCAAGTCCACCCATGACCACCAT
>CAZCOZ010000015.1:0-7081 GCA_964500555.1 uncultured Thiotrichaceae bacterium
GTTTAGTAATGAGCGCTATTCGTATTATAATCCGCCACATAAAACCCAGACACTATTTATCAACCTCAGACTAAAAACCATGATCGAACAAATTGCAGAAAAATATTTATGAATGCAGAATCTATCGATAACGACAAACTAATGTGGCACGCCATCATTTATATAACATTTGTCATGTCAGCAATCGGCATGGCCTATGTTGACAGTCTAAACCACTAAGACTATTTATGCGCGGCATGATCCCTAATGATCCCGACTCAAGTGCATCAAACATTGAGTTCGCCGTAGTATACGTTCCTAAACGTAGTCGTAATCGTTTCGCAGCCAGCTGTGTCGAAATAAAATCATGCGCAGCTGATGCAATTGATGATGCTGATGCCAAAAACAAACGTTTCGCTGCTCGCGTTAGCGGCCCTTCGAAATCTTCTGAAGGACAATTTATTTATTATCTGGTTGAATGGTTAGAATAAATAATGCGTTTCCCGTCATTGCGAGGTACGAAGCAATCTCTTTAACAAATTAATCCTTCTACAGGAGGTTGCTTCGTACCTCGCAATGACGGATTATATTTTTACTTTAATGATTGAACCGCCTTTAAATCCTCAATACTGTCCTGCGCAATTTCTTTTACCTCGTCACTAGTATCTGATAACAACGGTTCGATTAAAGATAAATATTGCGCGTCTTTTGTTAGTGATAAATAATGACAGGCATCACCACGTACCCTTGCGTCTTTATCTGACAGAGCATCAAGCAGGCGAGGTATCACCATTTTAAATTCATCGGACTCGGCCATGTCTTCAATAATCACACCTGCGCCCAAACGCACATTGATTTTTCCTTCAGCATCCATCACCAGGTCAATCACATTATCTAATGCTTCTGGATAACGCTTAACAAATTTATTTGCAGTCGACACATTACCTTCCGCCAGTATTTCTTCAAGGTAGGCCGTTATTCCGCTTTCACTGTTAGCTCGGTCTAACCATAATTTAATTTCCTCTTTATTTCGCACACCCGCTAGCTCAAATGGCCCAATCCGCAACCATGGCACACTACGCACACCAAGCTCGCTTGCCAATGTTTGATCTTGCTCGATATTAACCACCCGAAGTGTTGCAAAATCCCCTTGCTTGACCATTTCTGATACTATTTTCAACATGGGCCCACAAAAAGAACAATGCGTACCAACTAACATTAATACTTCTTTTGAAGCGATATTCTCTTTATCCATATTTTTCGAATCATTTATCATATAATTAAATCAATATTTTTATTATGTGTTTACTTGTTCAGGTACTGAATCACAATGCGCCACTACCCCGTAAAATATTTTCTGCTGCCACTATTATTACTACTGAGCAATAATACTACAGCAGATATATCGCCGAATATAGATGATGTACTGGTCTTCGATGACAAACAACTGGAAGACGCTATTGAACACCCTGAATGGTTTAAACTATCGTTAGGCGATTTACGTGATGACCTTTCTGAAGCGAAAGAAAGTGGCAAGCAAGGCATTATTGTTTACTTTGGACAACAACGCTGTGCGTACTGCAAAAAATTCTTTGATACCAGTTTAGCTAATATCGATATTCAAAATTATTTAAGAAAGCATTACGACGTTGTTGCTCTGGATATATGGAGCTCTGAAGATATTATTGATACTAATGGTTCGGAATATTCTGAACGAGAGCTAGCCATTCATTACAAAACGAACTTCACGCCATCACTGGTGTTTTACGATTTGTCTGGAAAACCCATTTTTCGTCTGCGCGGTTATTATCCACCTTATAAGTTTCGTGCCGCCCTGCAATACGTTACCGAAGGCTTTTATGTAAAAGAAACTTTTCCTGACTATCTCGCTCGCGCTAACCCCGGAGACTTTTTTCTTCTCGCTGGCTTAAACGAACGTGATTTTTTTGTTACACCGCCTTATGACATTACATCTCTACTTAAAAATAAAAAACCAACTGCTGTGTTTTTCGAACAAGGAAACTGCCACACATGTGATTTACTGCATACCGGCCCGCTATCTAAAGACACGAACGTTCATGAGATTGAGAAAATGAATGCTGTACAACTTAATATGTGGGCAAAGACACCTATTATTCTGCCAGATGGGTCAAAATCGACTGCAAAAGACTGGGCTAAATCACTTAATATTTTCTACACGCCAAGCATTATTTTCTTTGACGAAAACGGAAAAGAAATAATTCGAGTCGATTCCGTGACACAGTTTTATCGCTTATGGGGCGTTTTAGATTACGTTAACCGACAAGGTTACAAAACCGCTAAAAGTTACCAGGAATGGCGATTACAGCAACGAAGAATAAAAATATAACGAACAACAAAAATTTAATAACACCGTATGTTAAAAAAAATTCGCAGTTATTTCAGAAAATTACTTTGGGACACCAACCTTAAGAAGGTCGGCAAATTTCAGGCACTCTTTATTCGCACACTGCGAATATTTTATGGCGCTGCGCGTGACCTTGCCAGCGGCTTACCCACGCTCCGTGCTACTGGTTTGGTTTACACCACCCTTCTTTCAATCGTTCCCTTACTGGCCGTTAGTTTTTCTGTATTAAAAGGATTTGGCGCGCACAATCAACTTGAACCTGCATTGATTAGCCTGTTAGAACCACTAGGTGAACAGGGCACCCAAATCAGTCAACAAATTATTTCCTTTGTTGACAATATGCAAGTCGGTGTTCTCGGCTCCATCGGTTTAGCTTTTCTTATTTACACTATTCTTTCACTGGTTAAAAAAATCGAAACGGCATTTAATGACACATGGCGCATTGCAACCACACGAAACATTGTCAAACGTTTTAGTAATTATTTAAGCGTTATTCTTCTCGGTCCCGTTTTATTATTTGCCGCATCTGGCATGTCAGCATCCTTCCATTCATCCACCGTCGTTAATAAGTTTTTATCGATAGAACCCTTCGGTAGCGTGCTGCTTTTTCTTGGGACACTTTTTCCGTACATCCTTACCGTTATTTCTTTTTGTTTTATTTATATACTTGTACCCAACACAAAAGTACGACTTCGCTCTGCTTTTTACGGTGCAGTAATTGCTGCCTTCGCCTGGAAATTTGTCGGTTCACTTTTTACAGCATTTGTTGTCAACTCTACAAATTACACCGCCATCTATTCTGGCTTTGCAATCATGATCGTTTTTATGATCTGGATTTACTTAAGTTGGCTTATTGTATTAACCGGCGCGTCTTTTGCTTATTACCACCAAAACCCTGAACGTATCAGTAATAAATCTCAGGTAGTTCGTTTAAGCAGCCGTTTGCGAGAAAAATTAGCACTGACTATTATGCAAATGATCGCTAATAGTTTTCATAACAGTCAGCCCGCGTGGTCAATACAAAACCTGGCCAAAAAGACAACCATATCCGAACCTGCTATTGATATGATCATCTCCGCTTTGCTAGAAGACAATCTCCTGATCACGGCACATGGAAATGATGGTAATGACGATGGTGACGGCGAGCCTACTTTTATACCAGCCAGATCACTGGAAAACATTTCAGTCAATGATATTTTAAACGTTGCACGCAGTGCCGAGGAAACACCTTTTCTACGTCCCAACAATGTCGATGCAGTTGATCAGGTAGGAAAAACTATAAACTCAATGGAAGATGCTATTCGCAAAGCAACAAGCGAAATAAGTTTGAAAGACTTAATTTGATATAGAGTGAGAGCTTTGTACGAAGAATATTTAGATGTCGATTAAAAAAATAAATTTAATACTCAGCAAGCAATAAAGATTTTCCCGTCATCGAAGGTGGTTTCTGTAGCCCCATCAACTGTAAAATAGTCGGTGCAACTGAGCTTAAATCACAACCTGGTCGCAGATGCCAGTTAGCCTCATCGATAATTAAGCAAGGCACTGGGTATAAAGTATGTTGCGTGTGCGGTTCCTGTGTTACAGGGTCGACCATCTCATCACAATTGCCGTGGTCTGCGGTGAGAATGACTGAAAAACCAGTTTCTGCTGCAGCATCCAGCACACGACCGACTTCTCGATCCAGTGCTTCTACTGCCTGAATAACAGCGTCACGAACCGCAGTGTGACCAACCATATCGCCGTTAGCAAAGTTGACCATCACAAATCCATATTGACTTGAGTGAAGCGCCTCGATCACTTTATCAGCGACGCCAGCCGCGCTCATTTCAGGCTGAAGATCATAAGTGGCAACATCGGGTGAATTCACCATGACATGATCTTCGCCCGCAAAGGGTTTCTTTTTACCGCCGTTAAAAAAGTACGTAATATGCGCATATTTTTCTGTTTCTGCGCAGTGCATTTGTTTGTAACCCGCACGGCTGACCACCGATGCAACGGTTGCCTGCGGACGTTCGGGCGCATAACCAATCGGTAATAAAAATTCAGGATCATACTCAGTCAAGCAGGTAACCGCTGCACCCGCAAAATCACCTGTATCAAAATCATCAAAATGATCCTGACTTAGCACTGCTGTCAATTGTCGAGAGCGATCGTTACGAAAATTGAAGAAAATAACATTATCACCTGACTCAATTAATACTGCGTCATCGAGCACAGTCGGCAAAATAAATTCATCCGTCGCATCATTAGCATAAGCCGCCTCTATCGCATAGCGTGCATTTTCTGCTCGCTGACCTTTACCGTTTACCATCGTCTGCCATGCAAGCTCGGTTCTTTCCCAGCGGTTATCTCGATCCATTGAATAATATCGTCCACTCACGGTGGCGATACTACCATTCGCATCTTCCAGCAAACCTTCGATTTCAGACAAAAAAACCAGCGCAGACATTTGCGCAGTATCACGACCATCCGTCGTCATATGCACTATCGGTTTAACTTTATGGTCCGCACATAATTGAATTAAAGCTTTTAGGTGATTGATGTGACTGTGGACACCACCATTTGATGTTAGTCCAACCAAATGCACGGGGCGATCATTGGTTGCGGCATCTTCAACGGCTGCAACTAAGGCGGCATTTTTAAAAAATGCGCCACTTTCGATTTCGTCATTGATACGGACTAAATCTTGTTTCATGACCGCGCCACAACCTAAAGTCATGTGACCCACTTCAGAATTACCCATTTGACCATCAGGTAAACCAACGGAATTACCGCAGGCATCTAAAGTAGTGTGAGGATTTCTTGAAAAATATTCGTCCAGACGCGGCGTATCCGCTTCCTGTACCGCATTATTGATTCGACTTGGATTGACGCCAAACCCGTCCAGAATAATTAACAGGGTGGGTCTTCGGGGAACGCTGCGATCTACCATTGGAACCTACCATTCAAGCCTGCCATTCGAGGGCTCAGCCCTTTGTCCAGGCCCTTAACTTCTGAGTTTATCTGTCTATGCATAATGACATGCGATTTTACACTATTGCCACAGCGGAGACGAATAAAACGATGGTTCTATAGTGATATCAGCTATGAAGGTTTTTTATCGTTGTCACCAACATTTGATTCGCCAGCAGCATCACTGTCAGACTCGCGATTATTTTCTACTTCTTCCTGTTCTGCTTCGTCGAATAAGCGCTCCAGCTCCTCGTCATCCAGATCATCGCCATCAAGCCCATCATCCTTCAGCGCATCTTCGCCCAACTCTTTATCAATATGATCATCATTCTCATCCGGCGTTTCACCGTCATGAAAATATTCATCATCGTATATTTCGCTGGAAGATTTATCGCCAGCCGTTTCTTCCAGTAACTCAAATTCATCGGTTTGCATTATCACCGCACCAGACACGGCTTTGTCTTTTAAAAAAATACGCGACATAAACAAACCCAGTTCGAACAACAACCAGATTGGCACTGCCAGTAATGATTGTGAAATCACATCCGGCGGGGTCAACAGCATACCAATAACAAAGGCGCCGATAATTATATAAGGCCGTTTGTTCGCCAGCTTATCGGCGGAAGTGATGCCAGAGGCAATGATAATAAACGTTGCAACCGGCACTTCAAAAGCAATACCAAAGGCAAGAAAAATGGCAATAATAAAATCCAGATACTGGCCAATATCCGTCATCACTTCAACACCTTCAGGTGCGACACCAATAAAGAAACTAAACAGAATAGGGAAGATTACAAAGTAAGCAAAAGCGATACCGCAATAAAATAAAATGACGCTGGAAATAAGTAGCGGCGTTGCCATTTTTTTCTCATGCAGGTATAAACCCGGCGCAATAAAAGACCAAATCTGATGCAACAAGTACGGAATAGTTAACAACACGGATAACAATAAAACCAGCTTGAATGGTACTAGAAAGGGTGAAGTAACACCCGTTGCAATCATTGATGTCCCTTCGGGCATTAAGGAAAGTAATGGTTGCGCTGCTATAGTGAAAATGTCTTCTGAAAAAGCAAACAGTGCAATAAAAACAATCAGAATAGCCAACACCATATGCAACAATCGATCGCGCAGTTCGATCAGATGATCCATTATGGTTTGTTCTTTTTCTTCAGATTCTTTTTTATTAGAGTCGTCAACTTGAGATGCTGACGTTTGATTATTATCTTGTGCAGCCATTGATCAATATTTATTGGTTTTCTTTTTTAGAGGAAGTGCTGGACTCGGCATCTGACAACTGTTCGACTTTATTTTTAGTACTATCTACTTCTAAAGCGACTTCTGAAACGTCACCTGATTCTGCATCTACTTCATCATAAACAGAGTCTGAGAGTGGGTCTTTTAAAAAACCAGTTGAAGGTAGTTCTGATTTAACATCATCAATACCCGACTTTAATTGTTGCTGCAATTCATTAATTTGAACTTCCTGATTGTGCAACATACGTTTAAATTCATTCACATCAAGTTCAGAGGCGACTTCGTTTTTCACCCCTTCGATATAACGCCGCGCTTTACCAACAAAATAACCAGCCTGACGCGCAGCACCCGGCAACCGCTCTGGCCCTATAACCACCAGCGCTAACACACCTATCAATAAGATTTCCCAAAGGCCAACGTCAAACATAAATGATTAAATAATTATTGAATGCATTATTGAAAAACGATTACATACAAAACGAAAACACTCGTTATCAATGCACTCGC
>CAZCOZ010000015.1:7181-13815 GCA_964500555.1 uncultured Thiotrichaceae bacterium
ATTATTGAAAAACGATTACATACAAAACGAAAACACTCGTTATCAATGCACTCGCTTAAAAATTAAACCTTATCTTCTTTTTTAACAGACTCTTTTTTCACAGTGTTACCATCATCCTGTGAAACTTTATCCATTTTCGCTTTATCATCGCCGTCTTTTACTGCCGACTTAAAACCCTTTATCGCTGATCCTAAATCGCCACCCACATTTTTTAACTTTTTTGTGCCGAAAATTAAAATAACAACCGCCAATAAAATCAATAATTGCCAAATACTAATACCCATAATCTTTACTCTCTTAATTAATCTTTATGTTTAATAACGTTAACCAACGTTATTTTATAATACATCTTAGCAATGATCCCGCCGCTATGATCGCTGCTACAATCTCGCCGCCTTTTCATCATTGCCTGAAACACCAAAGCGCCGTGCCAGTTCCTGTAAAACATCATCTGCAGACAAACCCTGGTCAGCCAGCAATACCATTGTGTGAAACCATAAGTCTGCAACCTCATAAACCAATTTTTCTTTATCGCCACCGTGACTCACATCTTTTGCCGCCATCACTGTTTCTGTTGCTTCTTCGCCTACCTTTTTAAGGATGGCATCTAAACCTTTATGATACAAACTGGCTACATAGGAAGACGTTGGTTCAGCATCTTTACGCTGCTCTAGTATTTTTGTTAGTGCAGCAATTATCTCAGCATTACTTATCTCTGAATTACCTATCTCTGAATTATTGGCTTCCTGATTAGCGCTATCATTTTTTGTCATAACTATTTCACTTAACCGTTTCTAAATTATGTCACTTAACCATATCATCTGGCCAGTCACCTTATTTATCCGTATAAATTTCAGATGGCGATTTAATAACCCCGTCAACTTCAACCCATTGATCACCCTGCAACCGCCGATAAAAACAACTCTCTCTACCCGTATGACAGGCAATCCCGCCTGTCTGTTCCACTTTTAATAAAATAACATCTTCGTCACAATCAAATCGAATCTCAACCACTTTTTGTGTATGGCCAGACTCCTCACCTTTATGCCATAACCTGCTGCGTGAACGCGACCAGTAAACCGCTTCATTCTTTTTTGCGGTCAACTGTAGCGACTCGCGATTCATCCACGCCATCATTAAAACTTTTCCACTTGATGCATCTTGCGCAATAGCCGGGATTAACCCTTTATCGTCAAACCGAATATCATCTAGCCAGCTCATAAGCGCATCTCAATACCGCGATCTGCCATATGTTGTTTCGCCTGTTGAATAGTATACTCTGCAAAATGAAAAATGCTGGCCGCGAGTACCGCATCTGCTTTACCTTCGATTACACCATCAGCAAGATGATCAAGATTACCCACACCACCCGAAGCGATAACAGGCACTGAAACAGCCTCAGAAACTGCACGTGTTAGTGGCAAATTAAACCCAACTTTTGTTCCATCTCTATCCATACTCGTGAGCAAGATTTCACCCGCACCGTACGCCGCCATTTTTTCTGCCCATTCAATCGCATCCAGGCCTGTTGACTTGCGACCACCATGAGTGAAAATTTCCCAACGTAATGGCTCACCTTCTGCACTGACTTTTTTTGCATCAATCGCAACCACAATACATTGCGAACCCACTTTATCGGACGCTTCGCGAACAAACTCTGGATTAAAAACCGCAGCGGTATTTATCCCCACTTTATCCGCACCTGCGTTCAACATACGACGCACATCATCAACCGTGCGAATACCACCACCGACAGTTAACGGAATAAATACTTCATTCGCAACTTCTTCTACTACGTGCACGATGGTTTCACGATCATCCGAACTTGCGGTGATATCTAAAAAAGTAATTTCATCAGCGCCTTCCTGATCATAACGCCTTGCAATATCAACAGGATTACCTGCGTCACGAATATCAACAAACTTCACACCTTTTACAACGCGACCGTTATCAACATC
Source organism: uncultured Thiotrichaceae bacterium (assembly GCA_964500555.1). Lineage (GTDB taxonomy): Bacteria > Pseudomonadota > Gammaproteobacteria > SZUA-229 > SZUA-229. Next base: position 9,140 of record CAZCOZ010000015.1, read on the forward strand.
AAGACAGGGAATAATTCTTTTGGCTAATGACATGATTTTTTTATTGGCTGCTTAAACAGGTTGAAGTTAAGCGTGCTGATCTAACCAGGTTTGCGCTTCTTTAAGATCAATCGTACCTTCGTAAATTGCACGACCTGTAATCGCACCCATTATTCCTTCGTCAGCAACTTTACTTAATTCTTTAAGGTCATCCATTGAAGTAATTCCACCTGATGCAATCACAGGAATGTTAATAGCCTGCGCCATTTTTACTGTCGCTTCAACATTCACGCCCTGCATCATGCCATCACGAGAAATATCGGTATACACAATGGCTTCGACACCCTCATCCTGAAACCGCTTTGCCATATCAATGACATCGTGTTTAGAAAGTTTCGACCAACCTTCGGTTGCTACCTTGCCATCCTTCGCATCCAAACCAACGATAATATGTGTAGGAAATTCTGCGCACACCTCAGAAATAAAATGCGGGTGCGTTACTGCTTTTGTACCGACGATTAAATAGTTTACGCCCGCATCTAAATAAGCAGCGATGGTATCTTCATCGCGAATACCGCCACCTAGTTGAATTTTCAAATCAGGGTACGCCGATGCGATATCGTGGATTACATCCGCATTAACCGGCTTGCCGGCAAATGCACCATCAAGATCAACAATATGTAACCGACGCGCACCAGCTTCTACCCATTTGCCAGCCGTTGCTACAGGGTCATCGGAAAAAACAGTAGACTCGTCCATATCGCCCTGACGCAGGCGCACACACTCTCCATTTTTTAAATCTATTGCCGGTATCAATAACATGTTTTTCTCGTTTTTTCTTGTGTCTACTTTCGTAAGTATTACTTGTGAAATATTATACCTAATCTTTTTTGCTTAATGACATTGATAATAATACCAATCTCTAAACTTCGCCATTCCAACGACTAAAGTTTTTCAACAATTGCAAACCATCCTGTGCGCTTTTCTCTGGGTGAAATTGCACAGCAAATACATTATCTCTAGCAATCGCGGAAACAAACTCAATACCATAATTTGTTGCACCTGCAGTCAATGATGCATCATCGGGGTCAACATAATAACTGTGCACAAAATAAAATCGACTATTTTCTTCTATGCCCTGCCACAATGGATGCGCCTGTTTATGTGATACTTCATTCCAGCCCATGTGTGGAATTTTTAATGTTTGCATTTTTGCCTGCAACGATTCATCCGACAATTTATCAGCAAGTGCTCGCACATTACCTGGATACAATTTCATGCAATCAATACCCTGATTCTCTTCACTGTGAGACATCAATACCTGCATGCCCATACAAACACCAAGAAACGGTTTTTCTTTTGCTGCTTGCAGCACCACTTTATCGAGCTGCAACTCTTGCAATTGTTTCATGCAATCACGCGCTGCACCCTGACCGGGAAACACAACGTGTTCAGCATTTTCAATTTCACTAGCATCGCTACTAACAATCACACGTTGCGAATCACTCACCACATGTTCTAACGCTTTTGAAACTGAGCGCAAGTTACCCATGCCGTAATCTACGACAGCGATTACTGAGCTCATAAAACTCGCTCAGTAAAATGCACTGTAATCGCTCCCGGCGATTTACAGCGTACACTCCATCCATGGAGATAAAAAATGAAAAATGAAAAATGAAAAATCATAAACCACTAAAAACTAAATTATAAAGAACCCTTTGTGCTTGGCATTACGCCTTGCATACGAGGATCTGCGGTTATCGCCATGCGCACTGCGCGACCAAATGCTTTAAATATGGTTTCTGCAATATGGTGAGAGTTTGTGCCCGTTAAACTATCTATATGCAAAGTGACATTGGCGTGATTGATGAAACCCTGAAAAAATTCGTGAAATAAATCAACGTCGAATTCACCAATACTTGCGCGGGTAAATTTCACATTGTATTCCATTCCCGGACGACCTGAAAAATCGATCACCACGCGCGACAACGCTTCATCCAATGGCACATAGGCATGGCCATATCGAACGATGCCTTTTTTATCGCCAATGGCTTTGCTAAATGCCTGACCCAGGGTAATACCAATATCTTCTACCGTGTGATGTGCATCAATGTGCAAATCGCCTTTTGCTTTTATCTCGAGATCAATCAAACCATGACGCGCGACCTGATCCAGCATGTGCTCTAAAAAAGGCACACCCGTATCCAGTTTGCATTCACCCGTTCCATCCAGATTAATGGCCACCTGAATTTTTGTTTCTAAGGTATTACGTTCAACACTTGCCTGGCGCTGTGTCATTTATATCTCCAGATTATTTCTTCTATAGATTATTATTCTATTGTTTTACTTCTGCTGCTCTACTTCTGCCCTACTTCAAAAGCAGCTTTATCTAACTTGCTGTTTATTAAACATGTTTATTAGCCCAGCCTTTATTAGCCTAGCCTGAATTAGCAAAAATGGCAGCTAAACCTTCAAATTAAAAGTAACCGGCCCATCATTGAGCAACTGCACCGCCATATCTGCGCCGAATTGCCCCGTTTGCAACCAGTTTTGCTGTAGAGAGGGATTCATTGCTTCACCCTTCAGCCGTATTATATCAATAAGTTGGGTAAACAGCGCGAATCCTTTTTCAGGTTCGGCAGCATTAGAAAAACTCGGGCGCAAGCCCTTTTCAGTGTTCGCCGCTAAAGTAAATTGCGGCACCATTAAAACAGCGCCGCTGATATCCATCACACTCAGATTCATTTTATCGTTTTCGTCAGCAAACACGCGATATTTCAGAATTTTTTCCGCCATTCGTTCTAACATAGCCTCGTCATCCTGCTTTTCAACACCAAGCAATATCAACAGACCCTGCTCAATCGCCGCAATTTCTTTGCTCGACACAACCACCGAGGCTGATTTCACTCGCTGCAATAAAGCGATCATAAACCAACTTCTCGTTGCATTATTAGAGCAATACCAGTAGAAAAAATGGCGTTTTGTAAGGATTCTCCTACAACGCCTTGATAGCCCGTCTGATGGCGAAAACGCAAACCATGTCCCATACTAATTAACATACGGAAAAAAGGAAGAGTCGCAATGAAGGATATAAGGATATAGGTAGCTTCTGGAAATTTAACATGGAAACGGAATATGAGAGCATAGAGTATGGGAACAATGCATACTGCGACTCATGAAGTTTACACGGAAATGTTGTCGATTCCACGGAAAGCTATAGCGCGAGACTCAAACCAAGTAAGAAACTAAAACCTTAGCCTATGGCTGGGGTTTTTTTATGCTTAATTCTCATCCACCTCCGCTTCCATCGACTACTTCAATGGACTCGCCCTTGACTAGCGCCATGGTCATGCCTTTAGCACCAAGCTCCGGATTAATATCAAGTAACCAGCGATACGCCTTATCAATATCATCAAAAAGCTCGACACGGATATTGGATGCCACAGAAAGTAGCTTATGCAATCGCGCCAATGCCTGCGGATAAGGCTTAATCGCCAATATCGCCATGGTAAAACGCCCACGATCTCTCGAATAAATCATGTTAATTTGCGCGATGCGGCGAACCTCATCTTCTGTAATCTCGTGCGTAATCACACATCTTGCATCAAAAATCTGACTAAACCCCGGCTTCATCGATTCACCAAAGTTTTTTACCATCCAGTTTGCACTGTCAATTAGCTCCTCACCCGTCACAACACCTTCGCACTTCGTCACCACCAATGATCCATCCAGATAAATATTACGTTCTAACATAAATCACCCCGTGCGAAATCGAACTAAAAAACTAGCAGTTGGTAAAATCATACCATTGATTGTCCGCTAAATGCGAGGGCACAGCGTTCGCCAGGCTACGCATAATCAGCTCGGTTCGACCCGGCGTTTCTCGCTCCCAGTCTTCCAGCATTTTTTTCACCTTTTTTCTTTGCATATTTTCCTGCGAACCACAGAGTGTGCAAGGGATGATGGGGTATCGCCTAAATTCTGCATAACGACGAATATCATCTTCCTGACAAAATGCTAACGGACGAATCACCACATTCCTCTTATCATCACTGCGTAACTTTGGTGGCATGGTTTTTAACTGTCCATTAAAAAACATATTAAGGAAAAATGTTTCGACAATATCATTCTGATGGTGGCCTAAAGCAATTTTGCTAATCGCATTTTTCTCTGCAAAGGAATACAAAATTCCACGCCGCAAACGTGAACACAAACCACAGGTGGTTTTTCCTTCAGGCACTTTTTCTTTTACGATACTATAGGTATCCTGTTCTACAACGTGATATTCAATACCCAACTTTTCGAGATAGGCTGGCAACACATCTTCTGGAAAGCCCGGTTGTTTTTGATCCAGATTAACGGCAATTAACTCAAAATGAATCGGCGCTTTTTTTTGCAGAGCAAGCAATATATCCAACATAGCATAACTATCTTTACCACCAGACAGACAAACCATAACGCGATCATTTTCTTCGATCATGTTGTATTTCATGATCGCTTCGCCCGTACTGCCTTTTAATTTTTTAAACAGCTGCTTTTCAGAAAGTCGCTTTTCTGAAAGCTGGGCATTATTAATTAATGGAATTGAAATAATTTTCTGACTCACTACTTCTTACTCACTGCTTCTGACCCACTCTTGCTGGCTCATGTTTTTTTCATATCCTGGTTCTATTTTTTACTTATGCTTATCACTCATG